>CAZIQV010000310.1:0-2228 GCA_964541275.1 uncultured Chitinophagaceae bacterium
GCATCGACTTCCGCAGCATGCCTGCATATTTCTAGACGAAAACAGGTGTCGCGACGGACGGCAGGTTGACAGCCCCGGACTCACCCGTTCTTTTGGGGAGTCTATCGGTCAACAGCGAGTCGCTCAACTGATTCCACTCATGGGTTCCCTCGAAAACCTGCGGCCGCTACTGAAAACCCGCCGATCAGTCGGCGGCCCGGGGCGGAAAGACCTCGAAAGCCAGCGACTGAGCGTGGATCGTTTCAAATCGATGAAAAGGGCAACTCCATCCCCGCCGCAGACCCGCACTTCGCGCCGGGGGCTGCAGCCGTGTTTCAGGTGGCGGCGATGCTGCCTCGCGTTGCCGCTTCTGGCAGCACTGATTGTTGGCTGTCAGCAAAACATCGACAGCCGCAATTCGGCCGCCGACGCGGACGCGACCGCGGCAGAAAACCGTCCGGCCGCGGCCGCTGACCAAGGCGGCCAAACCGCCTCGCAAGCCGCTACCGCGGCGTCGACACACGGCGGACCGCGGGCCGACTCCGCGCCGCCGAACCGCCGCAACCCAATCGGCCATGCGATTGCTGTGGGAGGCCTCCGCGAGGCCGGGGCCGGGCGACTTCAGCTGGCCGTGCTCGACCCGGCCGACAACGAGGCTGCCACAGGGGATGCTGAAAACGCCGCGGCAGGCAACCGCGAAGAGGGTCCTCGCCGCCATGATTGGCTGCCGATCCCTTATCGGCTCGACGTTCGCTGGGGCCGGCAGCGACCGGCGATTGAGCTTCGCGAAGGTCGGTTGTTCACCATTGTCGGGGCCGTTCTGATCCAGCCAGCAACAGCGGCAGCCCGGCTGACGGTGAACGCCTCGGCCCCGCGAATGCCCGACCTCAGCCAGAATCTGCGGCCCCAGTGGCCGGGGCTGTGCGGGGCGACGGCCGCAGCCGATCTGCTCTACCGCATCGGCCACCGCGACCCGGCCGTCATCGCCGGCCGCCCCCACGGGCCGGCCCCGGCGGCAGACCCGGGTGCCGATCGCCTGATCGCCGGCGTTGCGACCGCCCTCGGCCGGCCGCAGGACCGGCAGCCCGCGATCGCCGCCGACAGCCTCGCTGGCCGGATGGGAAACCGGCACGGCCGGGGCGCGACAGCCCTTGGGATCGTCAAGGGGCTTCGCTCGTGGCTCGAGGATCACGCCGACGAATCCTGGCGGGCCGACCTCGCGTTTCTCGATGACGCAACAGCCGAGCGGTCGCCGGCCGATCAGCAGGCCTGGTTCGGTCGCCTCGGGGCGGCAATCGCCGCCGGCGGTGGCAGCCTTCTGCTGCTTTGGGAGGGGGCCGACTGGGCCGACCAGCCGACCGGACACCAGGAGGACCGATCGCAGGATAGCGACCCCGGGTTCCCGCCTCTGCCGCACCAGGTCGCCGCGGGCCGGCAGACAACTGCCGATTCCCGCGAGCCTGCGAAAACGCCACCGCCGCAGCCGTCATCGCCATCTCCAGAATCCTCGCAGCCGCTGACCGCCGCCGTCGAGCTGCTTCACCGCGACCTGCAGAAAGCCAGCGCCGCGCTCGCCGAGGGTCGTGATGATGCGGCCCGGCGACTCGCCGAGCAGGTTCTCGAGGCGGGTCTGGCGATTCGTTTCCAAGAGCCCGGCGTCGAGCCATTACTTGATGCGGCACGATCGATCACCGCTGAAGCGGACTCGTCGGCACCGAAAAAGTCGCGGGCTCGCAGCGGCATTCGCACGCGGTACGATGGGTGACTTCGTTCCCGGGAAGGAATGGCAACATGTCGATCGCCGGCCGCCCGATGACATCTCCCGACGCAAACAGCCTGGTCGACAAAATCGTCTGCCCGCATTGCTGGCACGAGTTTCCGCCCGAGCAGCTGCATTTCATCGCGACCAGTCCGGAACTCTCCTTCGACCATGTCGTACCCGGCGGCGCGCCGCGGCGGTTCCTGCCGTCGCAGTTCACGTTTCAGGGCGACGCGATCGACCCGGCAGGCGGCATCTGCACCGAAACTGCCTGTCCGAGTTGCCACCTCAAGGTGCCGCGGCTGCTCGCCCAGCGAAAGATCATTTCGGTCTCGATCTTTGGGGATAGGGGTTCGGGAAAATCGTACCTGCTCGCGGCGATGACCCATCGGATCGCCCAAGTGCTCCACGAATATGGCCTCAGCATCGACGACGTCGACGCCGAAGCAAACATCATTCTACATGAGTACGAAAAAGAGCTTTTCCACCA
>CAZIQV010000311.1:0-2215 GCA_964541275.1 uncultured Chitinophagaceae bacterium
ACCGGGGTGTCGGTGCTCACCGCCTCGCTGTCGAGGCCCACCAGATCGACATGCAACGGCACCTGCGCCTGTTTCGACAGTTCGTCGAGCACCTCGGCGAGCGGGCGGTTGCGGTAGGCTGCCGTCACCTGGGTCGAGAGCTTCTTTTTGATCTCAAGTTCGGCCGGCGTCATCCGCGAGCGGCCTTCGGCGGCGAGCCGGGCCCGGCTTTTGGTCAGGTCTTCCCAATCGCGGGTTTCGGGAAATTCGATCGGTCCGACGAAGGGCACGCTGGAAGCCTGGGTGTCTTCGACGACGTCGAGCAAGGCATCGGCCTTGCTGCCGGCGATCATCTTTTGGGTGTCGAGCCGGCGGATCACCCGGCTCTGGCTGAGCAGCTGCCGGGCTACGACGCTGTCGGGCGAGAGTTCGGCCGCCTTCTTGGCAATCACCTCCGCCTCGGCGAACCGCTGCTCGTCGATCAGGGTGTTGTACTTTTCGACCAGCTGGGCGAGTCGCTGATCGACCTCAACCTTGACGCTGCGTTCGCGGTCGATCTCGGCCTCGACGGCGGCGTTGCGGCGATCGAGTTCCATTTCGGACCGTCGCTTGCCCGCAGCCTGCTCGATGTCGCCCCGTGTTCGCTCGAGCCTACGGCGGATCAGGCTGCGGGTGCTTTCGGGCAACGACGTTTCCGCCACCACGGCCTCCACCGCCTTGTCGAGCAGTTCGAGGGCGGCGAGGGGGTCTTTGTCTGCGAGTCGCTTGGCCTCGAGCTGGCGGGCGGCAACCTCCGCCGAGAGCTTGGCGGCGACCACGTCCGGAGGAAGCGTATCGGTCTGGGCTGCCCGCGCTTCCGGGCCATCTTCCGCGTCGGCTGAGCGTGGAAGAAGGACAAGCGTCGCTGTCACCAGCGCGGTGAGGGCAGCGGCAATCGTCTGTTGTCGAGCGGAACCACGCGGCCGGGCCATCGGTAACTTCCTCTGGTTCGTGCTGAAACCCGTGATCGGGGCCGGAGGAATAGTGGGCGGTTCCGGCCGGGGTCAACCCCAACGAATCAGCGGCTGCGAGAGCCGCTTGCCCGGGTTGCCGAGTTTTCCTGCCCGAGACAAAACCCCCTTGGACAGGCCGGGGGGGGTTCCGCCGATCGCCGCATCCTCCGGCGGCAGACCTGATCGCCAGTCTGCTAGCAGGCAGCGGGCCTGCGGGTGACACATCGCTCGACTGTTTCGAGCAGCTGATCGAGGCGGAAGGGCTTAAACAGCACGAGATCGACGCCGGCCTGGCGAGCCTTGACGATCGAGTGGCCGGGGTCGTAGCCAAACCCGGTCATCAGGATCAACGGCACCGGGTCGAGCACGCCCTGCAATCGCGTCAGGAGTTTGTAGCCGCTCATGTCCGGAAGCCGGATGTCGGCGATGATCGCATCGTAGCCGCCTTCGCCGGCCGCCCTGACCATGGCGATCGCCTCGCTGCCATCGCGGGCCGTTTCGACGATGCATCCCTGCCGCTCCAGGAGGTTGTGCGCCGCCGCCCGCACCTCGTCGTCGGCGTCGGCAACGAGGATTGTTCGGCCGCGGAGGTTTGCCCGCCGCCCCGCCGCCCGCCCCTGCGACTGGGCATAGCTCGGCGTCATTTTTTCACCCACCCGCTGAATCACCTGCTTGATGTCGCGGGCATTGCGGAGGATCCGCCGCAGCCGTTCAACCACGTCGGGGTCGTGACCGATGTACCGCTCCATCACGTTGACGGCGTCATTGAGAATCTGGTCGACCGGCAGGGCGACCGCCCCGTGAATCGCCTCGACGCTCTCGGCGGCGGTCGTCGCCTTTTCGGCCACGAGCAACTCGAGCGTGTTGAGGGCTGCGGCGACATCCTGCGAAAAGATTTCCAGAAATTGCAGGTCGGTCTCGTGAAAGCCGCCGGGAACCGGGCTTTCGACGTTGAAGGTGCCGATCACTTCGGAGTGCATCAGCAGCGGCACCGTGATGGAGCTTTTGGCACCCTTGCAGCCCTCGAGAAAGCGGGGATCCTCAACGGTGTTGTTGCACAGATAGCTGCGGCCGGTTGCAGCGACGAAGCCGGTCACGCCGTTGTTTTCCTCGCGGGCGTACAGCACCCGCGACTCTGCTTCGGGCTGCATGCCTTCGGCAAGCAGCGGCTCTAGCCGGCTGGTCTGGCGGTCGAGCAGCCGGATTTCCAGCACGTCGAACTGCAGCAGATCCTTCGCGTAATG
>CAZIQV010000312.1:0-2209 GCA_964541275.1 uncultured Chitinophagaceae bacterium
TGGCAGGAACGCGGCGCGGATCTGTTGGCCTTCCCGGGTCCGCACCGGAATGTTCTGCAGGTTCGGATCGCTGGAACTCAGCCGACCGGTGGCGGTCACCGTCTGGTTGAAGGTGGTGTGGATCCGGCCGTCGGTCGGATCGATCAGCAGCGGCAGGGCGTCGACGTAGGTGCTTTTGAGTTTGGCGAACTTGCGGTGCTCGAGCAGCTTGGCCGGCAGCTCGTGCAGCGGCGCGAGTTCCTCGAGCACCTCGGCATCGGTGCTCGGACCGGTCTTGGTTCGCTTGACCACCGGCAGCTGCTGCTCTTCGAACAGCACCGTCCGCACCTGCAACGGCGAGGCGAGTGAAAAGGGATGGCCGGCGAGGGCGTGGGCCTCCTGCTCAAGCGTCTGCAGACGGGCGGCGTAGTCGACCGAAAGTTGGGCGAGGGCGGCGGAATCGACCCGGACTCCCCGCTGCTCCATGCGGGCCAGGATGCTAACCAGCGGAAGTTCGACGTCGTGATAAAGCGACCGCAGGCCGGCGGCAGCAAGCTGCTCATCGAGCCGCGGCACGATCGCCGCCACCGCCCGGCAGCTGTCGGCGGCCTCGTCCGCCCCAACCGGAGATTCGTTCGGGGGCCGACCGGCCCCGTTCCCGTAGCGGGCGACGAGGTCGGCCAGCCCCTGATTCCGCTGCCCCGCGTCGAGCAGATGGCCCGCCAGCACCGTGTCGAACCGCAGCCCCGCCAGCGTCAGCCCGAGGCGGGCAAGGGCCCGCTGCTGCCGCTTGAGATCGTGGCCCAGCTTGGGAACAGACGGGTCGGCGAGGAGGTTGCCGACGTCGGGAAGAGACCGCAGTTGTTCAGCGGTAAGCCAGATTGCCGCTGCGGCACCGCCGGCCATCACTGCCAGCCCGATCGTCTCCGGCTTCACCGGTGCCTGGCCCGGTTTCCCCTTGGCGGCGGCCGACTCGGCAACCGCAACGGCGATGGCGTCGCCGGCGGCGGCCGCCGAGCGGAGGTCTTTGAGAATCGCCCGGACCGCCTCCGCCGACGCCGGCCGCACTGCGGCGACCGCTGGCTCGGAAGCGTCGAGCGGCAGCAGGCCCTGCCCCGGCCCTGCCCCGGTCCGGTCGGTCGCGTCGCCGCCGGCGACCCTGCCGACGAGGCTCTGGAAGCCGAGCGACTTGAGAAAATCAGCCAGGGGTCCGGCTGCCGGCTGCTGCAGAGTTGCCTGATCCCAGGGAATTTCGATCGGCGTCGCGGTCTCGAGTCGGATCAACTCCCGGCCTTGGCGGGCGGTGTCGCCGTGGGCGGTGAGGTTCTCCCGGCGCTTGGTGCCGCTGATCGCGTCGATGTGGTCGAGGATGCCGTCGAGGGTCTGGTACTGCTGCAGGAGGCTCGCCGCGATCTTCGGGCCGATGCCCGGCACGCCGGGAACGTTATCGACGGTGTCGCCGATGAGGGCGAGGTAGTCGACCACCTGATCGGGCCTAATGCCCCAGGCGTCTTCAAGCCCGGCCGCGTCGAGCAGCGAGTTGTTCCGCAGGTTGAGAAGCTTGACCCGGGGACCGAGCAACTGCCGGGCATCCTTGTCGGAGGTGACCAGCACGCAGTCCCCTCCGGCCTCGGCGGTCTGCCGGGCGATGGTCGCGAGGATGTCGTCGGCCTCGTAGCCCGGCAGTTCCAGGCAAGGCAGCCCGACGAGTTCGACAAGCTGCCGCACGAGCGGGAGTTGGGGAACGAGGTCGGCCGGCATTTCGACCCGGGTGCCCTTGTAGTCGGGAAACTGGTTGTGCCGGAAGGTTGGCCCGGCGGCGTCCGA
The DNA here is from genome assembly GCA_964541275.1 of uncultured Chitinophagaceae bacterium. GTDB lineage: Bacteria > Planctomycetota > Planctomycetia > Pirellulales > UBA1268 > UBA1268. The sequence goes on from CAZIQV010000312.1 coordinate 1,807, forward strand.
CGCGATGAACAGGTAGTCGGGCCGTTTTTTTTCGAGGATGTCGAGCAGGTCGCGGGTGAGACCGAAAACTGCCGAAACGGGAGTGCCCTCGGGGCTGGTCATCTCCGGCAGGGCGTGAAAAAGTTGGTAGACCCGCGAAAACAGGTCGAGGACCCAGACCGACCGGCCGGTGAGGTCTGGGCATGCAGATGGCGTGGGGGCGGGCATGGCTGGGAGCATATCGCGAGCGGCCGCTCCCTGCCTGGAAAGCGTCTCAGTTCCGGCGGCACGCTGAAAACCTCGGCTTTTCATCGGTCCGCCCTAGGGAAAAGCCGACAGGATGTCGGCGTTTTCCGTAAAGCCAGCCAGCCTGCCGCTAATCGACGCTCGGCGGCTCGTACTCAAAGTCCTTCCACTTCATCGC
>CAZIQV010000313.1:0-2189 GCA_964541275.1 uncultured Chitinophagaceae bacterium
GTTGAAGCTTTCAAGATGGCTGACCCCGCCGTTCATAAACAGCCAGATCACGCTCTTGGCCCGCGGGGGAAAATGAGGCCGGCCGTCAGGCGGCTGGAAATTGCCGCCGCCGGCAACACCGTCGCGGTGGAGCATTGCCGCGGCGGCGAGCCCCGTGAAGCCGAGGCCGAGATCGGCGAGGAACTGCCGCCGGCGGGGCGGCCGGGCAACCAAATAAGCGGGGCGGCGTGGCATGAGGACCCTCGGGGAGCGTGCTACCGGAGCGTGACAAAGTCGTTGTGGTTGAAGACCGCCCAGACGATGCGGGCCCGCAGAGTGCCGGCGGTGACGCCGGGGTCGGCTGCCTGCCAGGCATCGAGGGCCTGGCGGCAGTGGGCCAGTTCGGCCCCGGTCGCAGGCCGCAGGAGTACCCGCTCAAAGGCGGCGGTCAGGAAGGCCTCGCTGCGGACCGCCGCCTCATCGCCGAGCGACTCGGCGACGGCGGCCGCGGCCTCATGGGTCAGCGGCCCGTTGGCCAGCGCGAGCGACTGCTGGGGGACGATGCTCTGCTCGCGGCGGTAGCACTCTTTCACGCCAGCGTCATCAAACGCGGCGAGCAGGGCGTTGCGGGAGATGTCGGAGTGCCAGAAGTAGAGACTCCGCCGCCGCGAGGCAGCCTGCTGGCCGGGTGGCACGGAAGGCCCGCCGAGGGCCGGATCGAGCAGCCCCGCGGTGGCCAGCAGGCAGTCGCGGATCACTTGGGCTTCAAGCCGCTGCGGCTCCCGCCGCCAGAGCAGCCGGTTGTCGGGGTCCGCCGCAGCGGTTGCGGCATCGGCACCGGCCCGCGACGAGGACCGCTTGTAGGCGGCGGAGGTCACGATCAGCCGATGCAGATGCTTCATGCTCCAGCCGGAGTCGACCAGTTCGCAGGCAAGCCAGTCGAGGAGTTTTGGGTGTGTCGGGGCGGCACCGTTGCGGCCAAAGTCGAAGACCGTGTCCACCAGGGGTGCGGCCATGTGCCGGCCCCAGAGATGGTTGGCGGCCACGCGGGCGGTGAGTGGATGCCGCGGGTCGGTGAGCCAGTTGGCCAGTGCCGTGCGGCGGCCGCTGCTCTGCTCGGGAAAGGCAAGCGGGGGATCATCACGGCCGGAGTGCTGGAAGCGGGTGGGCGTCCACTTGCTGCCGACAAACCGGGTGAAATTGTCGCCCGGCTCCGCAACCGCGGCGGTCGCCCGCTCCACCGTCTCGCGGGCGGCGGCGAGTCGTTTTTCCAGCTTCGCGACGGCGGCGGCATCCTGCTGGCCGGCAGCTTCTTTAAGCTTTGCCGAAATTTCGGCAACCGCCTCCCAGGCCTCCAGCCGGTTCGATTCCCGTTCGGCCTGCGCCGCGGCCCGCGCCGCCGTCGCGGCGGCTGCCTCCAACGCGGCTCGCTTCTCCTCGGCTCCTGCATCGGCCGCCGCCCAGGCAGCCTGCATCGCCTCGGCTCTCCGCGTGCCAGCCGTGAGCTTCGCTTCGGCAACCGCGAGCCGAGTTTCGTCATGGGCGTCCCTGGCCCGTCTGACCGCCTCGCGCTGCTGCGCGAGATGCGTCTCGATCACCCACGGCCGTCGGGCGGGCTCAAAGGCGTCCGGCGGCAGCGCGACCGGCTCGATCGCGATCGCTTCGAAGGCGAGGATGTCCGGCACCGCCGGCCGCAGCGGCTTCGAGGTGTCGGGCTGGCTGTCGTTGCCCCGCACAAACAGGTAGGTCGGTTGGTCGAGCAGCGCATCAAACACCCGGGGAACCCCGTCGGCTGTCACATCGGTCACGCCCGGCACCACATCGAGCCGCACGTGAAGCGGCTCGAAGAACGCCCGCAGCCGGTAGTAGTCGCGCTGGGTGATCGGGTCGTATTTATGGTCGTGACACTTCGCGCAGTTGGCGGTCAGGCCGAGGAAGGCTTTGCTCACATGCTCGACGGTGTCGTCCATCCAGGGCGTGCGGTTGAAGAGAAACCAGTTGCGGGCCAGAAAGCCGGTGGCCCGCAGACGACTGAGATCGGAGGGATGCAGCTCGTCGGCGGCGAGCATCAGCCGCACCATTTCGTCGTACGCCAGGTCTTGATTGAGCGAGTCCACGATCCAGTCGCGGAAGTGCCACATGTGCTTCTGGCTGTTGCGGAGTTGATCGCCAAGGCCCCACCAGTCGGAATACCGCCAGATGTCCATCCA
>CAZIQV010000314.1:0-2187 GCA_964541275.1 uncultured Chitinophagaceae bacterium
CCGTGGGGTTCCGGGCAAAACGCTTGCCTGCCACCCAAGGGAACGGAGTGCGCGCACGCAACACCCCTGCTCCTTCTCACCCCTCATGCCTGCCACCAACGCCGCCCCGCCGCTCTCTGAGGCCAACATCCTCATCACCGGCGGCACGGGCTCATTCGGCCAGCGGCTGCTGTTCACGCTGCTCGAGCAGCATCAGCCGCGGCGGGTGGTGATCTTCTCCCGCGACGAGCTCAAGCAATACGACCTGCAGCAGAAGCTGCTCGACCATCCGCGGGCCGACACGGTGCGGTTTTTCCTGGGCGACGTCCGCGACCGCGACCGGCTGGTGCGGGCCTTTGACGGAGTTGACTATGTCGTGCATGCCGCGGCGCTCAAGCAGGTGCCGGCGGCTGAGTACAACCCGCTGGAGTTCATAAAGACCAACATCATCGGTGCCGCCAATATTGTGGAGGCGGCGATCGACCGCAACGTCTGCCGGGTGGTCGCCCTTTCGACCGACAAGGCAGCCAATCCAATCAACCTCTACGGGGCGACCAAGCTCTGTTCCGACAAGCTGTTTGTCTCGGCCGCCGCCTATTCAGGCCGCCATGCCACCCGCTTTTGCGTGGTCCGCTATGGCAACGTGATGGGCAGCCGCGGCAGCGTGATCCCGCTCTTCCTCCGCCAGCGGGAAACCGGCCGGCTGACGATCACCGACGAACGGATGACCCGGTTTTGGATTTCGCTGCAGCAGGGGGTCGATTTTGTGCTCGACAACCTGCTGGGCATGCACGGTGCCGAAATCTTCGTGCCCAAGATTCCCTCGATGCGGGTGATGGATCTGGCGGCGGCGATCGCCCCGGGCTGCGAGACGGTGGTCACCGGCATCCGGCCGGGCGAGAAGCTGCACGAGGTGATGGTGACCGAAGACGACGCCCGCAACACGACCGAGCTGGCCGATCGCTATGTGATCACCGCCTCGCCCGAGGCCGCGGCCAACTATGCCCACGGCACCCCCTGCGACCCTGCGTTTCGGTATGCGTCCGACAGCAACGACCGCTGGCTCACGGGCGCTGAGATGCTCGCCCTGGCGGGCCTTGCCGAGCGAACACTTGCAGCTACCCCAACCCCCTGAAGCTGCCGACCGAGCGGCATCCCCGCAAGAACGTCCATGACCCCCATCCCCTACGCCCGCCACGAGATTGACGACGACGACATCGCCGCCGTCGTGGCGGTGCTCCGCGGCGACTGGCTCACGACCGGGCCGGCGGTGGCCGCGTTTGAAGAAGCGTTTGCTGCGTTTGTGGGGGCGAGCCGGGGCGTCTCGTGCGTCAACGGCACCGCCGCCCTGCATCTGTGCATGCTGGCCGGCGATATCGGCCCTGGCGACGAGGTGATTGTGCCGCCCCTGACCTTTGTGGCCACGGCCAATGCGGTGCGGTATGTGGGGGCCACCCCGGTCTTCGCCGATGTCTCGGCCGACACGCTCACGATTGACCCGGCCGAGGTGAGCCGGCTGGTAACTCCCCGCACCAAGGCGATCATCGCGGTCGACTATGGCGGCTGCCCCTGCGACTACGACGCTTTGCGGGAGATCGCCGACCGGCACGGCCTGCTGCTGGTCGCTGATGCCTGCCATGCCCCGGGGGCAACCTACCGCGGCCGTCGGGTCGGTTCGATTGCCGACCTCAGCACCTTCAGCTTTCATCCGGTCAAGCATCTGACGACCGCCGAAGGGGGCATGGTGACCACCGATCAACCGGCCCTTGCCGACCGGATGGTTCGCCTGCGAAACCATGGCACCGACGGCAGCTCTCACAGCCGCGAACGGGCGGTTACCTGGAAATATGACGCTGTCGAACTCGGCTTCAACTATCGGCTCAATGACCTGCAGGCAGCCCTTGGCCTGTCACAGCTGAAGAAGCTGCCCGGCTGGCTCACCCGTCGGCGGGAAATTGCCGCCGCCTATCAGCGGGCCTTCGCCGACAATCCGGCCCTCCAGCTGCCGACCGTGCCGGCCGACTGTGAGAGCGGCTGGCATCTTTACGTGGTGCGGCTGACGGGCGACGATCCGGCCCCGCGGCGGGCCGCGACGTTCGCGGCGCTTCGTCAGCAGGGCATTGGTGTGAACGTTCACTACCTGCCTGTTTATCTGCATTCTTCGTATGCCAAAGCTGGTTATCAGCCGGGGCTCTGCCCGGTGGCGGA
>CAZIQV010000315.1:0-2186 GCA_964541275.1 uncultured Chitinophagaceae bacterium
TTCAACTTTCACTTTAATCAGGTCGAGCCGCCGCCGGGCCACGACATCCTGCTAGTCGCCCCCAAGGGACCGGGCCATCTCGTCCGCAGTGAATACGTGAAGGGGGGCGGCGTTCCCTGCCTGATCGCCCTCGGCGCCGGGGCGGCGGAGCAGACAAAAAAAATCGGCCTCGCCTATGCCAAGGGCATTGGCGGCACCCGCGGCGGCGTGATTGAGACGACGATTGCCGAGGAGACCGAGACCGACCTGTTCGGCGAGCAGGCGGTGCTCTGCGGCGGAGTTTCAGAACTGATCAAGGCCGGCTTTGACACCCTTGTCGAGGCCGGGTACCAGCCGGAAATGGCCTATTTTGAGTGCCTTCACGAGATGAAACTGATCGTTGACCTGCTCTATCAGGGCGGGCTTGAGTACATGCGGTATAGTGTTTCCAACACCGCTGAGTATGGCGACTACACCCGCGGCAAGCGGGTGATCACGGCCGAGACCCGGGCAGAGATGAAAAAGATCCTCGATGAGATCCGGTCCGGCGAGTTCGCCCGCGATTGGATTCTGGAAAATCGCGCGGGAGCGGCGATGTTCAAGGCGACCCGCCGCCGCGAACGGGAGCACCAACTGACCGCCACCGGCCGGCAGCTTCGCAAGATGATGCAGTGGATCGAGTCGAAGGAGGTCTAGCTGGCCGGGAGAAGTCGCTCCGGTAGGATTGCAGCCCGGGCACCCTAAAAACCATCGCCTGCAATCGGTGCCGCTGCGGGCCTGGATAAGGCTGCCGCTGCGATCGGTGGGGCGGTGACCGCCGACACGCCGGGATTTCCGGCTGCTGCCGCAGGTGGAAACCTCCGTCTGAAAGCTGAAGGTGTGACGATGAACGCAGCCGAACAGGCATCTCGGAACATATACGAGCAGTTGGAACCGGGTGATCGGGTCGAGGTGGTCCACGGGGTGACCGTCGGGTCGACGGCAGCCTGGACGACCACGACGGTGGGGAAGGTGCTGCGGCGGGAGCGGCGGCGTCACGGCCTGCATTTCCGCCGCAACCCCGATGATAAGGTCTACAGCGACGTGCTGATCCTCGCCCGCGACGACGGTGAGCTCACGACCGTGACGATCGACGAGTTCACCCGGCTTCGCAAAATTTGAGGTTCGGCCCCGACTTCGCTGGCGGCGGTCGCCGGCCGCGTGGCCAACCGTCACGGCAACGGCAACACCTGGAGAGGCACGCCGGGAGAAACGAAGCCCTCAACAGCGGCAACGCACTCCGCCCCAAGGCCACCGCGATCCGTCCCACCAAGGTTTTATGGCCGTCACCCTCGTCTGGTTTCGACACGATCTGCGGCTGGATGACAATCCGGCGGTGCTGGCGGCCGCCGCCCGCGGCAGCATGGTGCCGGTCTTCATCTGGGCCCCGGATGAAGAAGCCCCCTGGCAGCCGGGGGCCGCCTCGCGGTGGTGGCTGCACCAGTCGCTCGAGAGCCTGGCGGCGGGCCTGAAAAAGCTTGGCTGCCCGTTGGTGATCCGTCGGGGCCCGACACTGGCAGCCCTCAAGCAGTTGGGAAAAGAGATAGGAGCCACGCATGTCGCCTGGAACCGCCGCTATGAGCCGGCGGTGGTCGAGCGAGACACCGCCATCAAGCAGGCGTTGACAAAGGACGGACTGACAGCCGAGAGCTTCGGCGGCGGGCTGCTCTATGAGCCGGTCCATGTCGCCACCAAGCAGGGCAAGCCCTATCAGGTCTTCACGCCGTTCTGGCGGGCGTTGCTCGCCCGGGACGAACCGGCTGAGCCACAGGCTGCACCACGCAGGCTGAAGCCGGCGAGTGCGAAGCCGCTGAAGTCAGTTGCCATTGAGAGCCTGGGGCTGCTGCCGGCAATCGACTGGGCCGACACCATGCGGAAGACCTGGTCGCCGGGGGAGGCCGGGGCGGGAAAGCAGCTCAAAGCATTTCTCGCCAACGCCCTTGATGACTACGGCAGCGGCCGCGACCGGCCCGATCACGCCGGCACCAGCAGTTTGTCGCCGCACCTCCACTTTGGTGAGATCTCGCCGCGGCGGGTCTGGCATGCGGTCCGGGAGGCGGCCGGCGGCAAGCCGGCGGCCAGACTCGCCGGCAGCCCCGAGGTCTATCTGCGGGAACTCGGCTGGCGGGAGTTTGCCAACCACCTGCTCTACCACTTTCCGCACACGC
>CAZIQV010000316.1:0-2185 GCA_964541275.1 uncultured Chitinophagaceae bacterium
GCGGGCCATCGTCGAATGCTGCCGGCAGCCGGCTACGATGAATTTCCCATCAATTCGTTGACCTGTTGCAGCAGCGTTGACGCTTTGAAGGGCATCGTCACAACCCGCCGAAGCTGGTCCTCGCGGGCCTCAGCCGCCAATTCAGTCTGCCTGGCGCTGGTGATCAGAACCGCCGGCAGCTTCTTGAGGTAGGGATCGGGTGCAAGCGCGTTGAAGACGCCGACGGCTTCCGCACCGAGCACCTGGCTGCTCAACAGCAGCAGATCGGCCGGCCGCGGGACCGACTCAAACCGGGTCAGGGCGCGTCGTGGATTCTCCGTCACCAGCACCCGAAATCCGTTTTCCGTAAAGAATTTTCGCAGGGAATCCTGCGACTGCCCCGAGACCTCGACGAGCATGATTTTCGGCCTGTCAGGGCCCGTCGCCGCCGCCTTGACCGGCTTCGGCGTCCGGGAAGCCTGCGGCTGCTGGTTCTGCTCGGTGGGGTCTGAGCATCGCAGCTGAATCGGCGCGAGTGCCTCGCGGACCTCGGCGACGGTTTGGTAGCGGTCTTTCGGCTTGAGGCTGATCATCTTGCCGACAACGTCAGCGAGGTCCCGCGGCAGCTGCGGTGCCACCCGGCCGAACGGATCGATGTCGGTGAACCGGCGGGGGTCGGACCGGGCCGCGCGGTCTTTGGTTTCAGGCACCGCCGAGCGGCCGGAAAGCATCAGGTAGAGCAAGGTTCCGAGAAAGAAAATGTCGCTGCGAACGTCGTCGCCGCGGACCCCGCCGGCGGTTTCGAGCGCGGCGTAATCGACGGTGCGGAGCTTCTCGATTTCGTCGCCTTTCCTCCCCTTCGCTTCGGCGAAGCTTGCCAGGCCGAAGTCGACCAGCTTGGCCTGGCCCGTCGAGGAGACCAGCACGTTTGAGGCCTTGAGGTCGCGGTGGGTCACGCCCTGACCATGGGCGTATTCAAGTGCTGCGACAAGCTGCAACGCCATGTCGATGCCCCGGGTCAGGTCGAGACCGCCGCGAATTTTGACGAGTTCGCGGAGCGTCTGCCCCTCGACGAACTCCATCGTGATGTAGCTGGTGTTGTTTTCCTTGCCGACATCGTCGATCCGCACGATGCCCGGATGCCTGAGCATCAGGCCCATCCGACCCTCGCGAAGAAACAGTTCGCACTTGTCGGCTTCGGACGCGAACCGCTTGCGGAGCACCTTGACCGCGACGATGTTGCCAGAATCGCGATTGATGGCTCGATAGACCCGGGCGAACGATCCGGCGCCTGCCTGGTAGAGGATCTTGGCCCGGCCGAAGAAGAATCCCTGCCGATAACCGCCCTTGAGCCGGTCCCACTGGTAGCCGGTGAGGAGTTCTCGTCTGACGAGCGCGTCGCCGAGTTGTTCGACCGACGCGTCTTGGCTGAGCTCCCGCCAGACTGACGCAAGATCCCCCGCCCCGACAAGATCGAGGTCAATGGCGGCGGCGGCGACGTCTTCGGTTGTGAGGGTTGACATGGTTCTGCCAGAGTTCCCTTTATTCATACTTTGTGAGCGGGCAGTCTGCACGGTCACTCGGCAATTCGCGGTCAGGTTTCGGCGGAAAATTTGCCGGCGTCCGCGGCCGGTGCCGACAGCCGAGCGAGGCGGGCCGGCCCGGAAACGTTTCGGGAGGTGAGCCCCGTAGGACGGCAGAATGCCGCCATCAGCGTCTGCGGAAGCGGGTAAACCTCGGGCTTCACGGCGTTTCGCCCGCGAGAAGCTGGGCCTGATACCCCGACGGGATCCGGTAGCAACGCTGAAAAAAGTCGACCGGGCAGCGGCCGGCATTTCCCTGAACCACCCAGCGGCCCCGCGGCAGGCCCCGGCAGTCGCCGGGGATCACCGTCGATTCCCCGGGCATGCGGCTTTGGGTATGGCAATGAACGGAACTGTTCTCTGGGAAGCCCGACCCGCGGGCCGATTGCATGACGTTTGTGGATCGAAGGCGCGGTTTCCCTCAGCTTGCGCTTCGGGCTTCAAAGCAGCGGCGTTTGACCGTTGGGCGAGAACTCCACCCTCGAGGCCTGCAGCCGGGGTTTCCGGAAAATTGGACGCCGCGACAACGAAACAAAAAAACGCCCACGCCCCGCCGCCCGCGGAATATCGACTGCCACCCGGCGGCAGGACGCCGCCAATGAGCACCAGCGGAAGCTGGCGAA
>CAZIQV010000317.1:0-2170 GCA_964541275.1 uncultured Chitinophagaceae bacterium
ACCGACCCCAACAGTCCGATCGCCGGCATGCCGATTCTCGATGTCGACAAGGCCCGGACCGTGATCGTGGTCAAGCGGTCACTCTCTCCCGGCTTTGCCGGCATCCCCAACCCGCTGTTCGCCGCCGACAACACGCTGATGTATTTCGCCGACGGTAAAAAGGCGTTGATCGATCTCACCGCCGCGATCGCCCGCGACTAGCGGACGCAGGTCACTCGGTCAGAGCACGTCTCCCCAGAGCGTGTCTGATACCAGCAGGCCGGTCCGGGTGAGACGAATCGTCCTGCCGTCGTCCTCAGCCAGGCCGGCCGCCTGCCAGCGGGCAATCGCGTCCCCGGCGAGTTCGTCGACGCTGAATCCACTGGCGGCGGCAAACGTCTGCCGGTCGATGCCCGCCCGCCGCCGCAGGCCGACCACCAGCCGCTCCCGGGCCGCCTCCTCAGCGGTCATCGCATCGATGTCGCCGGCGGCAACCGCGCCGGCGAGCAGGCGGTTGATCCAGGTTGTCGTGCTGCGGTGGTTGGTGATCCGGGTGCGGCCATCGAACCGGGCCGCGCCGGGCCCAAACGCCTCCCAGGGACGGCAGTCCCAGTAGGCCTCGTTATGCCGGCAGCGGCCGCCGGGCCGGGCGAAATTCGAGACCTCGTAGTGCTCGTAGCCGGCCGCCTCGAGTCGATCGATCGCCAGGGTATACATCGCGTGTTCAGTCGACTCCGGCACGGGCCGCAGGAGACCCTTCCGCCGCTGGCCGGCAAACGCCGTGCCGGGCTCCCAGGTGAGGCAATAGACCGAGACGTGGTGGCAGTCGAGGGCGATGACAGCGGTCAGGTCAGCCGCAGCGGCCGCGAGCGTTTGGCCCGGCGCGGCAATCATCACGTCGACACTCACCGTCAGCCCGGCGGCGAGCAGCAGGTCGCCCGTCGCACGTCGTCAGGAGCATGGTCGCGATCGAGGCTTGCCAGCGTCGCGGCATTGAGCGACTGGCCGCCGAGACTCACCCGTGTCACGCCAGCTGGTTCGACGGCAGCGACCCAGTCGGCCGTCACATCGAGCGGGTTGGCCTCCACCGTCATCTCGGCCCCGGCCAGCGGCCGGCAGGAGGCAACGACCAGGTCAAACAGCCGTTGCAGGTCCTGCAGGCCCAGGTGGGATGGCGTCCCCCCGCCGAAATAGAGCGTTTCCAGATCGAGTGGCCGCGACAGCCGTTCCAATTCACACCTGAGGGCCCTCAAGTACCGCTCAACCAAGTCGTTCCGGCCTGCGACCAACGAGAAATCGCAATAGCCGCACCGGTGTCGACAGAAGGGAACATGGCAGTAAGCGTGGCGAACAGCTGACATCGATTCTCTGGCGGCGGGTGGTATCGTTGAGAGTGGATTGGCGATCGCACGAATATATTCCGTCGCCATGAGGGAACGTGAGGGAGGAACTGGCCGTGGCTGCTGTTGACCATTCCTGTGCACCGCGAGCGTACCGACACGGTTTCACGTTGATCGAATTGCTCGTGGTCATCGCAATCATCGGCGTGCTCGTCGGGCTGCTTCTTCCGGCGGTCCAGCAGGCTCGCGAGGCCGCCCGCAGGTCACAGTGCTCCAACAACCTCAAGCAGCTGTCGCTGGGAATCCACAATTATCACGCAGCAAACGGGAAGTTTCCCCTCGCCTTCTGGGCCAGCGACGCCTACAAGAATGGCATGACCGACGCGACGTACGGCCAGGGCATCTCCTGGGTCGCTGCGATTCTGCCGTTCATCGAACAGGAACCGCTGCATTCGCAGATCGACTTTGACATTGCCGGAATCTCGACGGCCAGCGATCCCAACAGTAGCCTCTCGGTCAACAACCCGCTCACCGAGCTTTTCTGCAGCAGCAACCCCAGCCAAACGGACCGCCGGACATCGACCAGCAACGCTGCTCATCAGGGGGCGTCGTGGCAGCCTCACGGCATGCACTACTACGGTGTCATGGGCGTGGTCGTGCCGAATGCCGCCAACGCCGGCTACCCTGGGTACGGATATTCGAATGCCGGCAACTGGCCGTTCGCCGTCCGTGCAACCCAGGGAATCTTCAGTGTCCGGGCGACGAATCCGACGGCCAGCCGGCAGCCCGACGGGACGAAAATGAAAGACGTCACCGACGGCCTGTCAAAAACCTACCTGCTTGGAGAAATT
>CAZIQV010000318.1:0-2164 GCA_964541275.1 uncultured Chitinophagaceae bacterium
CGCGGGGGATGATGTCGTCCTGCGTCAGCGAGAGTTTCTCACCGGCAGCAATGCGAATCTGGGCCTTGACGAGGTCGATGCCGGTGACCATCTCGGTGACGGGGTGCTCGACCTGGATCCGCGCGTTGATTTCGATGAAATAAAAATTGTTGTCCTGATCGACGATGAACTCGACGGTGCCCGCGGAGAAATAGCCGGCTGCCTTGGCGAGACGGACGGCGGCGCCGGCCATTGCCTCGCGAGTCTCCCGGGGCAGCCGCGGTGAGGGGCTTTCTTCAATCAGTTTCTGGTGCCGTCGCTGGGTAGAGCAGTCCCGCTCCCAGAGGTGCAGCATCGTGCCGTGTTGATCGCCGAGCACCTGGATTTCGACGTGCCGCGGCTTTTCGACATATTTTTCGATGTAAATGCCGGCGTTGCCGAAGGCGGCCTGAGCCTCGGCCGAGGCCTGCTGCCAGGCGGTTGAGAGGGCGAGGTCATTGGCGGCGACCCGCATGCCCTTGCCGCCCCCGCCGGCAGTTGCCTTCAGCAGCACGGGAAAGCCGATCTCCCTGGCGACTTTGATTGCTTCCTGCTCGCCCGAGAGCAGGCCGGCACTGCCCGGGACGGTCGGCACGTTGGCCTCGCGGGCGAGGGCCCGAGCCGAGTTTTTGTCGCCCACCCGTTCCATCGTTTCGGGAGTCGGGCCGATGAAGCCGATGTCGCACGAGCGGCAGACTTCGGCAAAGTGCGAGTTCTCTGACAGAAACCCATAGCCGGGGTGAATCGCCTGCACGTTGCCGATTTCGGCGGCGCTGATCACCCGGTCGATTCGCAGGTAGCTGTCGGCGGCCCGGGCTGGTCCGACACAGATCGCCTCGTCAGCGAGGTTGAGATAGGCCGCGTCGCGGTCGGCTTCGCTGTAGATGGCGACCGTTTCGATGCCGAGTTCGCGGCAGGCCCGGATCACCCGCAGGGCGATTTCTCCGCGGTTGGCGACGAGGATGCGGTTGAACATGGCTGCCTGCTGAGGGGATGGTGGTGAACCGAGCAGAGTCGCAGTGCTGGCCGGCATCTGGCCGCCGCGGGAATGCCCGGCCGACTGCGTTTGTGGTGCGGCGATCGCGGGAGCTATGCCCCGGGGTCGACCTTGATCAGCGGCTGGTTGAATTCGACCGGGGCGCCGTTTTCGACCAAAATCGCCACCACTTGTCCCGAGACGCCGGCGGGAATTTCGTTGAAGACCTTCATCGCTTCGACGATACAGACGGTCTTCTCCGGGCCGATCCGATCTCCGACTTTGACGAATGGCGGGGCTTCGGGGCTCGAGGCCTGATAGAACGTGCCGACCATCGGGCTTTTGACAACGACCATGCGGCTGTCCTCGGCCGCGTCACCAGTGGCGGGCGGCACCGCTGCGGGAGCGGTCGCCGCTGGGGTGACCGGGACAGAGGAGGTGACGACTTCACCCCCGCGCTTGATCCGCACGCTGCTGTCGGCCTGCTTCAGATCGATCTCAGTGAGATCGTGTTCTTTCATCAGTTCGATGAGCTTGCGGACTTTCCGCATGTCGAAAACGTCGGTCGATGACTGGGACCCGCTCATGCGTCCGGTGCTCCTCGGGCGGTGTTCGGCCTGTTCCGGATCGGCCGCAGTGCCTCCAGGACCAGCGAATCCCACCGCAGGAGGGTTTCGTCAGTGGCCGGAAAACGCGGCAGAATCGCGGCGAAGGTAGCCCTTGTGTGTGGTTTCCGTCAAGGTAGCGGCCAGACGTCGGCCTCCGATGACCCTCCCGAGAGAACCTGGATATCCGACCGATGAGAGACACGTTGAGACCAGACGCGGTTGATCGTGCAGCCAGCCTGCCGCCTGCCCCGCCCGACCTGCCGGAGCTTCCACCCCGAGGGCGGGAGAACAGCAAGTACGACTACGGCCGCGTGGTGGTGGTGGCAGGCAGTCGCGGGATGGCTGGCGCGGCGGCGCTGGCGTCGATGGCGGCCCTCCGCGGTGGTGCCGGGCTGGTCGAGGCGGTGGTGCCTAAGTCGATCCAGGCCACGGTGGCGGGGTTTGACCCCTGCGTGATGACCTGCGGCCTGCCGGAAGATGATGCGGGCCGGTTCGCTGCCGCCGCGTTGCCATTGATGAGAGAGCGGGTGGCTCGTGCCGATGCCGTAGCGGTGGGGCCGGG
>CAZIQV010000319.1:0-2159 GCA_964541275.1 uncultured Chitinophagaceae bacterium
TCTTTTTCATCTTCTTGGTCTGCAACTGCGGCGGCTGCCTGCTGCCGATCGGCGATCCGCCGCTGTTCCTCGGATACTTACAGGGGGTTCCCTTCCTCTGGACGTTCTCGCTTTGGAAAGAGTGGCTGGTCGTCAACGTCTGCTTGCTGGCGATTTACTGGATCTGGGACAGCTTTTTTGCCTACCCGAAGGAGCGGCTGGCCGACCGTGAGATCGATCGGGCGACGGCAAAATCGCTGCAGGTCAGCGGCCTGGGCCTCAACCTGCCGCTGATGGTTGGCGTGATCCTCGCCGTCGCCCTGCTCGATCCCTCAAAGCCGCTGCCGGGCAGCAGTTGGCACCCCTGGATCTTTCTGCGCGAGGCCGTCCTGCTGGGGCTGGTCGGCTGCTCGCTGTGGCTTGGCTCGACTGCGATTCGGGTCAAAAACGGCTTTACGTACTTCGCGATCCTCGAGGTGGCGGCCCTGTTCGTCGGCATTTTTGTCTGCATGCAGCCGGCCCTCGCCCTGCTCAACGAGCACGGCGCGAGCCTCGGCATTCGTTCCCCGGCGGCGTTCTTCTGGACCACCGGCCTGCTCTCAAGCGTGCTCGACAATGCGCCGACCTACCTCGTCTTTTTCAAGACGGCCCAGTCGCTGCCAGTAGACGGCGATCTGGTCGCCGGCGTCGAGGCGGGCCGGCTGGCGGGCATCAGCCTGGGGGCGGTATTCCTCGGGGCGATGACCTACATCGGCAACGGGCCGAACTTCATGGTCAAGGCGATCGCCGAGGCTGCCGGCGTCCGGATGCCGAGCTTTTTCGGCTACCTGGCATACAGCGGCGGCGTGCTGCTGCCGGTCTTTGCCCTTGCCGCCTGGCTGTTCCTCTGATGCGACCGTTCCCCCGCTGCGTTCCTCGTTCGGATTGACCTGTTGAAACGTTCCCGTCCCGTCGCCGCTGCGCACGACACCATCACGACCGAGTCGCAGCTCGATGCTCTGGTCAGGCGGCTGGCCGACCACGAGTCGCTCGGCTTCGATACCGAATTCGTGTCGGAGCACACCTACCGCAGCCAACTCTGTCTGATCCAGGTCGCGGCAGGCGATGTGCTCGCCGTCATCGACGCGTTGAAGGTGCGGGAGCTCGAGCCGTTCTGGCGGCTGCTGACCGATCCGGGCCGGACGACGGTCGTCCATGCCGGCCGCGAGGAATTGGGGTTCATCCTGCATGCCATCGGTGAAAGACCGGCGCAGCTCTTCGATGTGCAGGTGGCGGCGGGGCTGGTCGACCATGACTACCCTGCCGGCTACGCCGCGATCGTTCGGCGGATGCTCGGCATGCCGACGAACAAGGGGGAGACCCGGACTGACTGGCGGAAGCGGCCGCTGAGCCCTGCCCAGATCGACTACGCCCTCGACGATGTCCGCCACCTCGACGACCTCTGGAAAACGCTGCAGCAAAAGCTGGCCGACCGCGGCCGGACCGGCTGGATGACCGAGGAGATGGAGAAATGGCTCGACGAGGTTGAGGCCTCATTCACCCGCAAGCGGTGGCGGCGGGTTTCTGGGCTCAATGGCCTCTCCCGCCGCGAGCTGGCAGTCGCCCGGGAACTCTGGCACTGGCGGGACAGCGTCGCCCAAGACCGCGACCTGCCTCCCAAGCGGGTGCTGCGGGACGATCTGCTGGTGGAACTTTGCAAACGCAAAACCGCCGACCCCCAGCAGATTTCCGCGGTTCGCGGAATGCAGCGGTCGGACCTCCGCCATATCCTGCCGGCGATCGCCGACGCCATCGACCGGGGTCTGAATCTGCCCGACGAGGAACTCCCCGGCGGCGAAAAGCATCGGACCCCGCCGCCGCAGGTCAACGTGCTGGGGCAGTTCCTGGCGACGGCAGTCGGCGGCCTCTGCCGGCAACTCGAAATCGCGCCCGCACTCGTCGGGACCGCCAGCGACATGCGGGAACTGCTTGCCTGGAAGTTGAGCCACGGCGGCAATGAACCGCCGCCGGCATTAACCCAGGGCTGGCGGGCCAGAGTCGTCGGAAATCTCATCGACGACCTGCTTGCGGGCAGGGCATCGCTGCGGATCAGCGACCTGAAATCCCGCGATCCGCTGGTGATCGATCGCGTGGGGTGAGCGGCCGCAGCAGTTCGTCGCCCAGCGTTGCGAGGTCGGTTG
>CAZIQV010000320.1:0-2157 GCA_964541275.1 uncultured Chitinophagaceae bacterium
GCGGCAAGATCGACGACCAAAACTTCGACTCTTATGCCGTCGAGTTCACCTTTGGCGATGGCGTCAAGTTCTTCTTTGCCGGCCGGGCGATGAAAGACTGCCAGCAGCAGTTCGGCGGGTTCGGGCAGGGCTCGAAGGGAGCCTTCACGATCTCGGCCCGGGGGCACTTCCCCTCGCGGGCAACGATCTACAAGAGCCAGCGGATGGACAAGGACGCCATTGCCTGGACGGCCGAGCAGCCCGAGCCGAATCCATACCAGGAGGAATGGAACCACCTCGTCTCGGCGATCCTC
This sequence comes from uncultured Chitinophagaceae bacterium, assembly GCA_964541275.1. GTDB lineage: Bacteria > Planctomycetota > Planctomycetia > Pirellulales > UBA1268 > UBA1268. The sequence continues at coordinate 294 of CAZIQV010000320.1, forward strand.
TCCGACCAGCCCTACAACGAAGCGGTGCGAGGTGCCAAAGCGAGTCTCGTCACCGCGATGGGACGGTTTGCCGCCCACACCGGCCGGCTGGTGACCTCCGACGAGATGCTCCAGATGCCGGTCGATATCGCCGCCGCAGCCGGGGAAATCAAAGACGGCTCCCCCGCACCGCTCCTGGCCGATGCGGAGGGCCGCTACCCGGTGCCGATGCCGGGCCGCTACAAGTTCGAATACCACGACTGAGTGGACACATCGTCCTGAACGAGCGGTCCCGCGGGTTGATTGTTCACCGCGGCGGTCCGCCGGACGCGATGCAGAGGCCGCATCGCCACGGCCGTGCGCCGCAGGTGCTGCCGGCGGGCCTTGCGGCAATGCTATAGTTGAGGTGTGCTTGAAAGTGCCCTCGAAAAATGTGGCAGTTTCCGGCACCCTCGGCGGCTTCTGTGCTTCTGTTTGCGAGTTCAGGCAGAGGCACGCCGCCGGTCCCGACAGCACGTTCCTACCCGAATCACAGACTGCACCATGCTCGCAATTTCACACGCCCGTCCCCTGTCTCATCTCCCGCTCCTCGCCGCGGTTGCCTTGTTCCCTGCAGCGGCCGGCATCGCTGCCGACGCCACGCCCGGCTTTGTAAAAGGGGGCGAGCGGCCTGACACCGAGCCCCCGGCGGTGCAGTGGCAGGACGGCTGGCTGGTGCCCTACGACGAGGAAATTCCCGGGACCGAGATCAGCTTTCGCATGGTGCCGATTCCGGGCGGGACGTTCCGGCTCGGGAGCCCGGCCGACGAGGTGGGCCGCGATCAGATTGAGGGACCTCAGGTTGAGGTGGCCCTGCCGCCATTTTGGATGGCCGCCTGCGAGCTGACCTGGGCTGAATACAAGGCCTTTCTTGCGATGCTCGATCTCTTCAAGGCGTTGGAAACCTCCGGAGTGCGGCTGGTCACAGACGACAATGTTGTCGATGCGGTCACCGCCCCGTCGGCCCTTTACGATCCGACCACAACGTTCATCAACGGGGAAGATCCCCGGCAGCCGGCGGTGACGATGACACAGTACGCCGCCCGGCAGTACACCAAGTGGCTCAGCGGGCTGACCGGCCGGTTCTATCGGCTGCCGGCGGAAGCCGAATGGGAATATGCCTGCCGGGCCGGCACCGCGACGCCGTTCTCGCACGATGACACGGCAGCGCTCGCCGACTATGCCTGGTTCGTCGACAACGCCGACGATACGACCCACCCGGTCGGCGAGAAAAAGCCGAATGCCTGGGGGCTTTACGACATGCACGGCAATGTCAGCGAGTGGGTGCTCGATCAACTGGCGGATGACGGCTATGCGGCCCTCGCCGACAAGCCCCAGCCGTTGCCGCTGGCCGCTGCCATCCACTGGCCGACCGACCTTGAACAGCGGGTGGTTCGCGGCGGGGCCTACTACGACGAAGCGGCCCAGTGCCGGTCGGCCTCCCGTCGCGGGTCTGAGGACGAGGCCTGGAAGGACGTTGACCCCAACCTCCCGAAGAGCCCCTGGTGGTACACCGAAGAGCCGGCCCTCGGCGTCGGGATGCGGCTGGTCCGGCCGGTCGAGCCGCCGGCGGAGAAGGCGACTCGGCTCCGCTGGTGGCAGGCCGACACCGAAGGCATCGCCTTCGATACCGCCGACAGGCTCTCGCAGGGGCGGGGCGCTCAAGGGCTCGTCGACCCTGAACTGCCCAAGCAAGCGAAGGAACTGGGATTCCTCGACTAGGTTCTGTCTGAAAAGGCTGCCGTTGGCCCGAGAGCGAGCTGCTTTGGCCTCTGGCAAGGACGGCGAAGCGGCCAGATTTGCAGATCTGGCGATGGAGCCGGACGTAGCCAGAGGGTAAATGAGC
>CAZIQV010000321.1:0-2143 GCA_964541275.1 uncultured Chitinophagaceae bacterium
GGTGCTCCGGGGTGGCGTCGTCACGTTCCAGCTGCTCCCGCATGTGGAAGCGGCGAAGTTCGAGAATGCTGAGCCGGTCGATCGCCGACCCCGGGGTCTCCGTGGCAGCCGGGGCATCGGCGGCGGCGGTGATGCCGCGGCGGGTGAGCTCTTCAATGAGCCAGTCGTCGACCTTTTCAATGGCATCGTTGCGGGCCTGGTTGTAGCCGTCGATCGCCCGCTTGACCGCAGCGATCCTGGTGTCGGTGACATCGGGGGACCGGGCAATGTCTTCCTCGTGCCAGAGCAGGAAGTTGAACCGGTGCAGGTCGCAGATTTTGCCTGTGAGTTCCGTCCCGGTGTGGGCCGGTTCGACCACGTGCCAGTCGGCGACCAGCGTGGCCAGCAGGCTGTCAGTTTCGGTGCCGATCGTCGGCAGGGTCAGGGTCGGAAGCGGCGAAGCAGCGGTCGGCATCGGAGGATCTCCTCAAAGGGAAGGGAACTGTGTCCGGGAAAGTGATGGTTCAGGCGGCCCGCCTGAGGACGAGACAGAGGTTGGCCCCGCCGAAGCCGAAGGAGTTGCTGGCGGCAACGTCGACCTCGGCGACCTCTGCCCGATTCGGCACGTGGACGAGTTGGCAGGCCTCGTCAGGGTCGTCGAGATTGATCGTCGGTGGCAGGAAGCTGCGGTCGATCGCAGCCAGACAGGCAACCGCCTCAAACGCCGAGGCGGCACTGATCAGATGGCCCGACATGCTTTTGGTGGAACTGACCGGGACGCCGCCGACAGCCTCCCCGAGCGCGGTGCGGATCGCGGCAGCCTCGGCAGCATCACCGACCGGGGTGCCGGCGGCATGGGCGTTGATGTAGTCAACGTCCTCGGCAGCCACGCCGGCGTCTGCCAGCGCTGCCCCGATCGCCCGGGCGGCCTGGGTCGGGTCGCTGCAGGGGGTCACCATGTGGCTGGCGTCCCCCGACATGCCGACGCCGGCAAGTTCGCCGTAGCAGCGAACGCCCCGGCGGTCGGCGTCGGCCTGCCGCTCGAGGACGAAAAAGACGCCCCCCTCGCCCATCACGAAGCCGTCGCGGTCCCGGTCGAAGGGTCGGGAGGCCCGCTCGGGAGCATCGTCACGGCGGGAGAGGGCTCGCAGGTTGTGGAAGGCGGCCAGCGCCGTGGGGCTGAGAACGTCGCAGCCGCCCACCACGCAGGCATCGACCCAGCCGGCGGTCAGCCAAAAGCGGGCCAGCCCGAGGGCAAATCCGCTGGAGGCGCAGGCCGCGGCCACGGTCGTCGTCGGGCCGGTGATGCCCAGCGCCGTTGCCAGTCGCTGCACGATGGTCGGGCGGTCGGCGGGGGTGAAGACGTCGTGGCCACCGTCGAGATAGTCGCGTTCCCAGGCCTTGAGTTGCTCGGCACCGATGCCGGCAATGACACCGACGCGGTCGGGCGCGGGTGCTTTAGCCTGACCTGCTCCCAGTCCGGCGTCGTGGATGGCCCAGGCTGCCGGGCTGAGGGCCAGCTGTTCGAGCCGGCCGAGTCTGCTGAAGGCTCCGGGCTCGAGGCTGACCGTTCCGACCGGCGGCGAGGGGATGTCGGCGACCGCAGCGGCAGGATGTTCCTGCGGGCGGCCGTAGGTGCCCGCATCAAACCGACCGACCCCCGATCTGCCGGCGGCGAGCGCGTCGGCGATCGTGGCAGAGGAGTTTCCCAGCGGCGTGGCGGCACCGATGCCGGTAATGACGATCGCCGGAGCGGGTCGGTGCATCAGGCGGCCTCCCGGCCGGTTGTCGGTGAGCCGATTCCAAAGCCGGCCGCGCCCGGCTGGAGCTTCATCGTCAATCCCGGGCCGCAGGCCACCGCCGTGGGGCATCCCTGCTGAAGCCGGTTTGAGAATTCCCGAAGCGGTCGTGGTTGCTGCTGCTCGCGGGTCGGGCCCGGCGACGATTCCGGCCGGCCCACCGCCGGGAGGGCCGCCGGCAGCAGGCTCGCCGCTGCCGCAGGGATTGGGGTTCCGGCGGCGATCGGCCTCAGCTGCAGACAGAGCCCCCGGCAGACGGGATCGGTGGTCGGGACGGCCGCAGCATCGAGCCCGGGCTGGTCGTCCCATCCGGTCAGCAGCAGCCAGATGGCCGCCGGTGATTGTCCCGGCGACATCGCGAGTGT
>CAZIQV010000322.1:0-2142 GCA_964541275.1 uncultured Chitinophagaceae bacterium
AAGCTGTCACCAACGAGACTGCTGTCGAGGTGCTGATTCGGTATGCGGCGATCGGCGACGGCGACGATCCCTCCAATGTCGATGACGGTCCCGGGGACAACGACGCGAACAAATAGGGTGACTTCTAGGATGTCTTCAGCAAGAGTGCGAGGAGGCTGGTGATGGGAAAACGGTCGGAACCCAACCGGGCAGCCTGGCTGAGCAGGCTGGTTGTCGCGTCTGGCGTGGCGGTGGCGGTCGGGATCGGGGCCTGGTGGTTCTCCGGGCCCGACCTTGCTGCCGAGACAATCGCCCTCCAGCAGCAACTGCTCCGCGAGGCCGAGAATCCCGCTGCCTGCAAGGAGCAGCTGCGGCAGATCATGCAAAACATCGACCGCCTGCCGACGGAGGAGATTCGCGGTGTGCGGCGGGAGCTGGGCCGATCGATCGGCCAGCTGACCCAACAGGCCGCTGAGCGGTATGTGCAGGCGAGTCCTGACCGCCGGCCCGAGCTGCTCGACGCCGACCTTGGCAAGCTGCAAGTCGTCATGGCGCTTTTCGATGCTACCGATCAGGGAGGCATGCGGGTGCGGACCCAGGCTGACATCGACCGGGCAGAGCAGGCGCGTCGTCGGCGGGAGGAGCGAGCCAAGACGGCGTCGAAACCACCAGTCAAAAAGCCGCAGCGGCCTGCCGCGAAGAAACCCCCTACGGCGACGCCGACTCAGGTGTATGCCCAGGCATTACTGAAGCACGCCGAGAAACGGGGGGTCGATCTCGGCCGCTTCGGCCGTCGGCTCGGCCGCGGCTGAACCGACGGGACCGGCCTGCTCAGGTTGCCAGCCGGCCCGTCCTTCCGCTGAACTTTCCACGATCAGACTGTGGAAAAGTCCGCCGCCGCAGGACGCGGCGGCCGGCACCCCCGAGCCCCGTTGTCGTTTTCGGGGGTTGGCCGAGTTGACTTCGTTCACCCGCAATCGCCATCACCGGCTTGTTTCACCGACAGCTAGGCCGTTTCGATTGCCCAGGCGTCGATGGTGGCACCGCTGGTCGCCCGCATGCCGAACAGGCCGGCCGCCGCCAGCGTCGAGTCGATCGTCGCCACTCCCGGACTGCCGTTGACTGCGAGTGACAAGTCGGCACCGATGAGGCTGAATTCCAACTCGTGGTCGACGTCGGCTGCTGCCGCCAACGGGCTGGCGGAGAGCACGGTGACCCGGCCATCGACGATCCGCCAGATCTCGGCAGCCAGGCTGCCGCTGCGATTGACGAGGCCGCCCCAATGGGCAGTATTCCGTTGCGGCACGCCGCGAGCGAGCACACCGGCGTGGGTGCCGGCGGTCGGCACCCGCACCGTCATCGCGATGCTCGCATCAGCCGCCAATGCCGCCCGCAGCATGGTGGTGTTGACCGGGTTCGCCCCGACAAGCCTGCCTTCCTGCACCGTGAAATTCCCCGAGCGGGCATCCCAGAAGCGGTTCAGCTGCGAGCCGTCATCCAGCGGGAAGTTGTCGCGGAACGGGAAGGCGGCTGTCGGCAGCACGACCTCGGCGACGGCGAAGTCCTCCACCGCAGTCCCAGCTGTGCTGCGGAAGCCGGCCTCACCGCCGGTGGTGAGCACCCGGTCGCGAACGAATCCGACAAGTCCGCCGTCGAGAAAGAGCTTCAGCGAGTCGCCCACGACATCAAACCGGACCAGGCCGGCACCGCTGGCCAACGGCTCCTCTGAGAGCGTCTCCCAGATGCCGTCGACGCTGCGGCGAATCAGGGCGACATAGCCTCCATTTTTCCGCCGCAGGCCGCCCCAGTACATCGTGTCCTGCCGCGGGGAATCGATGCCGCTGGCAGCCCGGGCGGTGAAGCCGGCAAACGTCCCCACCGAGCCGTCGAGTCGCAGCCGGCCCGAGACCGACACATCGGCGGGTGCAGCCTCGACGAATGTCGCGAGCGCCTTGTTGGCCGGGGTAACGGCCGCTGCCGTGGCGATCGTGTACCCGCCGTACCGCTCGGTCTAGTCCGCCCCGAGGCTGGCGTTGTCTGGCCGATCGAAATCATCGCGGATGAAGCGGTAGGGCCGCGACCAGGCCCCCTCAAGCCGCACGTTTCGTGCGCCGGCAAAGCTGACCGCTGCCGCCGCGATGTCATCGATAGCCGTCTGCGACG
>CAZIQV010000323.1:0-2138 GCA_964541275.1 uncultured Chitinophagaceae bacterium
CGACAAGGTGATCTTCAACCTCGACGCCAACGGCTATCTGCCGATGCCGCTGGAAGAGTTGATCGATCCGACGCCGAGCGACGCCGCCGGCCAGCCCGCGGTCGCCGACCCGGAGGCTTTCCGGGCAACGCAGCGGGCGGCCCTCGAAGCGGGGCTGAAGGTGGTGCAGAGCATGGATCCTCCCGGCGTCGGCGGCCGCGATCTCAAGGAGTGCCTGCTGCTGCAGGTCGATGGCGGCCAGCCGCGGGCGGGCCAGCTTCGGCAACTCATCAGCGACCATCTTGAAAATCTCGCCGCCAACCGGCTGCCGCTGATTGAACGGAAGACCGGCTTGTCGATCGAGGAGATCGAGACGCTCCGCGACATGCTGCACGGTTTGCAGCCGAAGCCGGGGGCGATCTTCAGCCTGCCCTTCGTGCCGCCGGTCAAGCCGGACGTCTACGTCGATCAGCAGCCCGATGGCAGTTGGAAGGTGCGGCTCGAAGAGATCGATCTGCCCAGCCTGCGAATCAGCCCGACCTACCGCGGCATGCTGCAGGCCGCCGGCACCAGTCCGGAGACGCGGGAGTACATCAAGCGAAAGATCAACTCCGCCCAGTGGCTGATCGAGGCCATCGAGCAGCGGCGGAGCACGCTGTTGAAGACCGCCCAGGCGATCGTCGATCATCAGACCCGGTTTCTCACCGAGGGGCCCGAAGCGATCGAGCCGCTGAAAATGCAGCAGATTGCCGATCGAATCGGGATGCACGTGACGACTGTCAGCCGGGCGGTCGACGACAAGTGGCTGCAGACCCCGCGGGGGCTGTTTCCCCTGCGGCGGTTCTTCGTCGGTGGCACCGTCAACGCCGAGGGCGGTGAGGTCGCCTGGGATGCCGTCCGGATGAAACTCCAGGAGATCGTCCAGGAGGAGCCGAAGGAGAAGCCGTTCAGTGACGACGAACTGGTCGAAGAACTTGCAAAGCGGGGCATCACGGTGGCCCGCCGAACCGTGACGAAGTATCGCAAAGCAATGAACATTCCCAGCTCGCGGCAGCGGCGGGACTGGAAACTGGCCCGCCGCCCCCGCGCCGCCGCCTGCCCCGAGCCCGCCGCGGCTGACGGACCGGCCCCGCTGCCCCCCACCTGACCTCGCTGCCCGCGGCACGCCGTGGGAATCGCCATGCGTTGCCCCTTTTGCCGTGCCGACAATGATCGGGTGATCGACTCCCGGGCCGGGGACGACGGGGCGAGCATCCGTCGCCGCCGGGAATGCCTCGGTTGCCGGCGGCGGTTCACGACCTACGAGCGGGCGGAACGGCAATTTCTCTCGGTCATCAAAAAAGACGGCGAACGGGAACCGTTCGATCGCGACAAACTCAAACGGGGCCTCGCCAAAGCCTGCTGGAAGCGGCCAGTCACCGAGTCTGACATCGAGGCGATCATCGCCACGCTCGAAACCGAACTCTACGGCGGCTACGAGAGCGAGGTGCCCACCGGCGTGCTCGGCGGCCGGCTGATGGAACTGCTGCGGGCGGTTGATCAGGTCGCCTATGTGCGGTTCGCCAGCGTCTATCGCGAGTTCAAGGACGTCCGGGACTTTGTCGAGGAACTCCAGCCGATCCTCGCCGAGGCCCGGCCGGAGCGGGCCGAGCCGGCGGCAGTTCAGTCGGGAGCCGACGAGCCGCCTGCCCGCACGTAAGGTCCGCGGCTGCCGCCTGCCTTCGCTTCCAGCCGGATGGCCTCGATGGTCATCTCGCGGTCGAGCGACTTTGCCATGTCATAGACGGTCAGGGCTGCGGCCGACACCGCCGCCAAAGCTTCCATCTCAACCCCGGTGCGGGCCGTTGTCCGGACCGTCGCCCTGATCACCACCGCCGGCCCGCCCGGCTCGTCGGCAGGAAGCAGTCGCAGGTCGACCTCAACGCTATCGAGCGGCAGCGGGTGGCACAGCGGCACGATGTCGGCGGTCCGCTTGGCCGCCATGATGCCGGCGAGACGGGCGGTGGCGAGCGGGTCGCCCTTGACCAGCTGCCCGGCTTGTATCGCCGCCAGTGTTGCCGGCTGCAGCGACAGCCGACCGCTGGCGGTGGCGGTCCGCCTGGTCGCCGGCTTGTCGCCGACGTCGATCATGTGAATGGGGTGCAGGCTCATCTCCATGC
>CAZIQV010000324.1:0-2130 GCA_964541275.1 uncultured Chitinophagaceae bacterium
CCGCCGGCCCGATAGGCTTTATCGGTTTCCCAAATGGTGTCAACACCGACTATTCGTTTTTCGGATACTTCCGGTCCTTGAGCCGACGGCCGTCGGCCTGCAACAGCCCGCGTTCGCGATGCCTTTTCCCGGAACCGGCGGTCGTCAGGCCCCGGGAGCGGTGCGGAGGCCGGTTCGGCCGCTGGCTTCGCAGTCTGCGATATTGTGCTGTTCGGTTCGTCCCGCTGAAAATCGATGAATCTCAAGAGCCTGAAAATTTTCTGCGACATCGTCGCCCGGAGAAGTTTCTCCCGGGCCGCCGAAGATAATGGCATCTCCCAGTCGGGTGCCAGCCAGGTGGTTGGCCAGCTTGAGAGCAGGCTCGGCGTGCAGCTGATCGAGCGGTCGAAGCGGCCCCTGATTCCGACGCCCGAGGGACGGGTCTTTTTCGACGGCTGCCGGCAACTTGTCGCCCGTTACGACGCGCTTGAGGACGAGGTCCGCTCGCTTCACGAGGATGTCGCCGGCCGCGTCCGGGTGGCTGCGATCTATTCGGTCGGGCTGCACCAGATGAGCGAGTATGTGCAGGAGTTCATGGCTCGGCATGCCCGGGCGAATGTGCGGCTGGAATATCTCCATCCCGACCGCGTCCGCGAGGCGGTTGAAAGCGACCAAGCCGATGTCGGCATCATCAGCTACCCGCGAAGCAGCCGGGCAGTCGAGGCCGAGGCCTGGCGCGAGGAGCCGATCGTGCTCGCCTGCGGCCCCCGGCATCCCTTTGCGGCCCGGGATGAAATTTCCCTCGCCGACCTTCACGGGCAACGGCTTGTCGGCTTCGACCCCGATCTTGTGATTCGTCACGAGATCGACCGGGCGATCGAGGCCGCCGGGGCGGAGCCGACGGTGGTGATGGAATTCGACAACGTCGAGACGATCAAACGCGCGGTGGAAATCGACGCGGGCATGGCCCTCCTGCCTGAACCGACGGTCTCCCGCGAGGTCGCCTCCGGCAGCCTCGTCTGCCTGCCGCTGCGGGGCCGGCCGCTGGCCCGCCCGCTTGGCATTATCCGCGGGCGGGGCCGGCCGCTCTCGCCGACGGTGCGACGATTCGTCGACTTGCTGCGGGGCCATGCCGGCGACGCCCCGGAGGCACTGCAACAACGACCACCCCGGGCCGCTGCCGACCTCGCCGTCGTCGGCACGGCCTGACCGGCCGCGAAACCGGGGCCGCGACACGCCGAGCGGCGCGGAGGCCGAAAACTCCCGTCGGCGACGCCGACGTCCAAGCCGACCCCGGGCACCGTTACCAAGTCCAATCGAAACCGAAGCATCCATTGCCCGAAGCATCAGCAACGAGCCCTCCCATGACACTCCCCCTTCGCCTTCCCGACGCCCGCGGCCTCTACGACCCCGGCAACGAGCACGACTCCTGCGGAGTCGGCTTCATCGCCCACATCAAGGGCCAGCGGTCCCGGCAGATCATCGATGACGCCGACCGAATGCTCCAGCATATGGAACACCGAGGCGGCTGCGGCTGCGAGGACAACACCGGAGACGGCGCCGGCATGCTCACCGCCCTTCCGTATGAACTGCTCGAGCGAATCGCCCGGGCTGACTTGCGAAGCGACCTGCCGGCCCGGGGCCTCTACGGGAGCGGCGTTTTCTTCATGCCAACCGAGCCAGCGGAGCGGGCGGAGTGCCGGGCGATCGTCGACCGGGTGATCAACCAGCAGGGGCAGAAACTCATTGGCTGGCGAGAACTGCCCGTCGATCCCGACGCCGCCGACGTCGGTCCGACAGCCCGCCGTTCGATGCCCCATTTTGATCAGGTGATCATTGCGGCAGCCGATGGACTCGATCAGGAAGCCTTCGAGCGGCAGCTGTTCATCATCCGCAAGTGGGCGAGCCAGCAGATCCGGGTCGAGAGCGACCTGCGGCAGAAGCTGATGTTCTACATCTGCTCGCTTTCGACCAAGGTGATGATCTGGAAGGGCATGCTGCGGTCGATGCAGGTCATTCCTTTCTACAAGGACCTCCAGGACGCCGATTACACCACCCATCTGGCGATGGTCCACTCAAGGTTTTCGACGAATACGTTCCCCAGCTGGGACCGGGCCCAGCCCTGCCGGTTCATGGCCCACAACGGCGAAA
>CAZIQV010000325.1:0-2128 GCA_964541275.1 uncultured Chitinophagaceae bacterium
GTGAGGCCCGGCTGCGGGCCAAGCGGTCGGTCGGCATCGGCGGCCACATCGCCAGTACCGACGGCGAGCATGGCGACGACGCCTCGTACGAAGCCGGGATGAAGCGGGAGCTTGAAGAAGAAATCGCGATCTCGGGCGGCTTCAGCAGTCGCTGCGTCGGCCTCATCAACGACGATGCCACACCCGTCGGGAGCGTGCATCTTGGAATTGTGCACGTGCTCGCGCTGGAGCGGCCGGAGGTGCAGTCGCGGGAGGCGGAACTGATCGAATGCGGCTTTGAACCGCTGGCCGATCTCGTGGCTGACCGGGAGCGGTTTGAGACCTGGTCGCAGATCGCCCTCGACGCGGTGGCCGCGGGAAGCCTCGGCTGAAACCGCAGCTGTCTGGCTGTCGCTGCCGGGCGTTGTCGGTCAGAATCAGGGGATGCCCGCCGACGCTTGCATCTACCTCGACAACCACGCCACCACCCGGCTCGACCCGCTGGTGCTCGAGGCGATGCTGCCCTGGCTGACCGACCACTATGGCAACGCCGGCAGCGGCACCCATGATCTCGGTCTGGAGGCTCGGGCGGCGGTCGAGGCGGCGCGGGGGCAGGTGGCGGCGGCAGTCGGTGCCACGCCGCGAGAGATCGTCTTCACCAGCGGGGCGACCGAGAGCGTCAACTTGGCGCTGATCGGCGCGGCCAGCCGGCGGCCGGGCGGTCGAATCGTCGTGGTGACGACTGAGCACGCAGCCGTGCTCGACACCGCCGAGCATCTCCGGCAGCAGGGTTGGCCCGTGACAACGCTGCCGGTCGCCGGCCGCGACACCGACTGGCCCGGGCTGATCGATCTCGATCGGCTGGCCGCTGCGGTAGATGACCAGACTGCGGTCGTCTCGGTGATGCTCGCCAACAATGAGATCGGGTCGATCCAGCCAATTGCCGAGGTTGCGCAGGTCGTACACGAATGCGGGGCACTGCTGCATGTCGACTGCGCCCAGGCGATTGGCAATCTCGCGGTCGATGTCGACGCCCTCGGAGCCGACCTGGCGAGCTTCTCGGCCCACAAGTGCCATGGACCCAAGGGCGTCGGAGCGGTCTACGTGCGGCGGCGGCAGCGGCTGGTCCGCCTCGATGCCCAGGTCTTTGGCGGGGGCCAGGAACGGGGCCTGCGGAGCGGCACGCTCAACGTCCCGGGCATCGTCGGCATGGGCCGGGCCTGCGACCTGGCGGTGGCCGGGCTGCCGACGGTGCCGGCCGCCGTCGCCGCCCTGCGGGATCGGCTTTGGCAGCGCTTGGCCGCAGGCGTTGCGGGCCTGCGGCTCAACGGTCCCCCGCTGGAGCCGGCACTGCGGCTCCCCAACAATCTCAATGTCGAATTTCCCGGCATCGACGGCGGGACGCTGCTGGCTGAGCTCTCCCGGGCAGGGGTCGCCGCCAGCGCCGGCAGCGCCTGCTCCAGCGACCAGCCGCGGCCCAGCCACGTGCTGCTGGCGATCGGCCTCTGCGAGGAAGAGGCCCGCCGCAGCCTGCGGTTTGGGCTCTCCAGGCTCACGACGGAGGCCGAAATCGACCGGGCCGCCGCCGCCATTGTCGCGGCGCCGGCCGCCCTTTCCCCCGGGTGAACGGCCGCCCGCTCTTTGCCGGCGACGGCCCCGGGGATAAACTTCGGATGTGGACCGGGCTGGCCGTCGCAAACGCAGCCTGGTTTCACGGTCTATCGCTTCCCGGAGGAAATGCACATGTCGGTCACGCTCACGGAAAAAGCGGCCTCAGAGGTCAAGAAGATCATCGCCGATCAGAAACTCGATGACGCCACGGTTCTGCGGGTTGGCGTCGCCGGCGGCGGCTGCAGCGGCTTTCAGTACTCGTTGGGCTTTGACACCCAATGGGACCCGAAGGCCGACAGCAAGAGCGAGCAGCACGGGGTGGCCGTGGTCGTCGACAAAAAGAGCGACCTGTTTCTCGATGGCACCACGCTCGATTTTCATGAGGGCATCGACAAGCGGGGCTTCACCTTCAACAACCCCAATGCCACCAAGAGTTGCGGCTGCGGCAGTTCCTTCCAGGCCTAGTCCGCGGCCTCACGCCGACGTCAGATAGAGGAGGCCGGGTGGCGGCAAAGGTATTTATCGTCGGCATCGGCGA
>CAZIQV010000326.1:0-2104 GCA_964541275.1 uncultured Chitinophagaceae bacterium
TCATGGTGATGCCGAAGATCTGGGTCTCTTGATTGATCACCAGCCAGGCCCCGACTGCGATCGAGGTCGCCACCATGCCGATCCCGAGAATCTCCGTGATCGGATTGGCAAGCGCCCGAAAGAAAGTGTGCCGCAGGCCAATCCGCATCATCTTGTTGGTGCTTTCCCGGAACCGTTCCCGCTCGAATGGCTCCATCGTGTAGGCCTGAACCGTCAGCACGTTGTTGAGCGCCTCGAGCATGACATGGTGAAACCCCAGTGCCTGCGACAAGATATTCTTTGAAACATTTCGCATCTGTCGATTGAGCCAGACCATTAAGAATCCGACCACCGGAGCGAGGCTCAGGCAGGCGATCGTCAGCTGCCAGGAAATGAAAAAAGCTCCCGTCAGGCAGGCGATGATCTTCAGGGGTTCAGTCACCGCCCCGCCGTACACCGTGGTGATGCCGCTGGCGAGCATCTCGGCGGTGTGGGTTACCTGCGCCATGAAGCCCGCAGACCCCTGCCGCATGAACTGTGTCCGATCAAGATCGAGGGCTTTGTTGAAGATTTTCGTGCGGATGTCACGCGAAATCCGCATCGCGACGTAACTCACCTGCATGGTACTGGCGAGCAGGAAACAGTGTTTCAGGAAGGTGCTCACCACGATCAGCACGACAACCAACAGGACCGTCTGGAACGGGTCCCGCGGGAGATAACCCTCGAGGTACGGCTGCAGCCACCGCGCCGAGGCAAGCACGGCGGCATCCCCCTTGTCGGAGAGGCTCAGCGAATCGATCCGACCGCGGGCGGCAGTCAACTCGTCCTCCGCCAGTCCGCCGCCGGCAAGTTCCTCCTCAAGCCGGCCGATCTCAGCCGCATGCTCGGCCAGCCGCGTTTCGGCTGCAACAATCCGGTTGCCGTTCCATTCCTGCAGCGACTCACCGTTGAGGGTGACTTCGATAATCGGAAACAGGGCGGCGATATTAGCGCCCCAGAGGCCCGCCACCCCGGCGGAGCAGAGGAATGCTCCGACCAGAAATGGCCAACTCTTCGACGCATCGCGGAGCGCGCGGAGAAAATAGTGCATAGGTTTCGCAGAAGGTCGGAATCGGCTGCCGGCGTCGCGGCGACTCACTTTTGTTCCATCGGACGAGGTTGGCAGCGACATTCCACAGCAGCCCGCGGTCGCGACTGGGGTGTGCGCGAAGACTGGGGAAACTGGGAAGGAGACCCTGTTTACGGATCGCAGCCACCATCGCCGGACAGGAAGGTAGTGCCCGGAAGCCGCCCGGGACAAGGCGAGATCGTCCGCGAATTTCAGCGTTCGCGGGCAGCCTGCAGCGTGTTCTCAAGGAGCATCGCCACGGTCAGCGGCCCCACCCCGCCCGGCACTGGCGAGACCGCTCCGGCAACCGCGGCGACCGCGTCGTGGTCGACGTCACCGACCAGCCGGCTGCGGCCTTCGACCTCGACCCGGTTGATGCCGACATCGATCACGGTCGCCCCCGGCTTGACCATGTCGGCGGTGATCAGGCCCGGCCGGCCGACGGCGGCGACGAGGATGTCGGCCTGTCGGGTGAACCGCGCAAGCTGTCCGCTGCGGCTGTGACAGAGGGTGACAGTGGCGTCGCCTCCGCGGCCCCGGCCGGCAAGCAGCAGGGCCAGCGGTTTGCCGACAATGTCGCTGCGGCCGACGATGACCGCGTGTCGGCCCGCCGTGTCGATCGCCGCATCAGTGAGCATCCGCTGGACACCCGCGGCCGTGCAGGGAATGAAGCGGGGACGCCCCTGGGCGAGGAGCCCCGCATTTTCCGGATGAAAGCCGTCGACGTCCCGGCCGGGGGGCACCGCGTCGAGGACCGCCACGGCGTCGATCTGTTCCGGCAGCGGTAACTGCACCAGGATGCCGTCGACAACGCCCCGCTCGTCGCGGCCGATCGCGGCGACGAGATCGACCAGTTCGGCGGTCGTGACGGTGGCGGGCAGGGCGATCACCTCGGCGGCGATGCCGACCCGGGCCGCGGCGGCCGCCTTGCTACTCACATACGACCGGCTCGCCGGCACGTCGCCGACGAGCACCACCACCAGGCGGGGCTGCCGACCGGCAACGTCGGTGAAGCGG
>CAZIQV010000327.1:0-2079 GCA_964541275.1 uncultured Chitinophagaceae bacterium
TCAACAGCCTCAAGCTCTCCCGGGCCCTGTTCGAGCGGGGCATCAACGTGCAGCCAATCCTCTATCCAGCGGTGGAGGAGCAGGCGGCCCGGCTGCGGTTCTTCATCACGGCCAAGCACACACCGGACCAGATCCGCCGGACGGTGACTGCCCTGCGGGAGGAGCTTGCCAAGATCGACCCGGTCTACGCCGCCCATCTCCGTGAGCGGAATCTGCCGGTTTCCGTCGCGTAGGCAGCTCGGTGGCAAAACCGGCGGCCGTCGGTATAACGGCCCCATGCCCGAGCCGATTGAAACAACAACCCACCGCTTGGTGCTGCCGGCTGATGCCAACCACTACGGCACCCTTTTTGCCGGCAGCCTGCTGAAGTTCGCCCTCGAAGGGGCCTACGCGGCCGGCACCCGGGCCGTCGGCCAGCAGGCTAATCTGATGCTGCGGCGGGTGCTGGGTCTGGAATGCCGCCGCAGCGTGCCGGTGGGGGCCTTGGTTGAGATTCGCGGAGCCGTGCTGCAGGTGCGACAGTGCCACATCGTGGTCGGTGTTGTCGGCATGCCGCTGGCGGCTGACGACCTGCCCTGGATGGACGGACTGTTCGGCTTTGTCCAGGTGGACGGCCGCGGACTGCCGGTCGATCTGCCGGAGGGCGTCGCGGCCGCAACAGATATTCCCCTCTGGCAGCCCCTGCTGGCCCGGCTGGCCAAGACCAACACCCGCGGAGCGACAGCCGACTGGATCGGGGCGGGCTTCGGCGGGGGCTGAGCCGGGAGCAACCGGACTGCCAGCACGCTCTGCGACTATAGAAGCCAGGAGCGGAAGCGACTGGACAGGCAGCATGGTTCGCCGGGAGTCAAATTGCCGGCGCCGGCTCGGGGACGGCAAAAGTCTCGTCGCGTTGGCCGTTCCGGCCAAAAGCTCCTCGAGCGTTCGCCGGCCCCCGTCGCCTCGTCCCGCGTGAGTGATTCACTGGAAGCCAGGAGCGGAAGCGGCCGGACAGTACGGACTACTTCCAGTGCCGAAGTGCGTGCTAGTATTTGATCTCTAAGCCAAAGTCGATGCCGTTGGTGAAAATGTATTCATTGCCACCGTCGGCGCCGACCTGCTGGGTGTAGATCGACTGGTTGAACTCGACGAATTGTTCGGGATTCCTAACGACGGCTCCCCCGACGGTTGTGGTTGGCGGAACATAGCGGAACCCATCGGGAAGCGGAGTGGTGGTGCCGTTGGGCACAAAGTCAGTTACCACATTCTGCGGACTGACAACCGCCGTCTGTCCGGGATTCGTCACCGTTCCACCGTCGACCGTTGCGGTCTGATTCGATGTTGCCCGCGCGGTCAGCTTCGAGACTGTCTGGAAGGTTGTGTTGGTCGAGGCCCGGGCAATCTGCGAAAGCCACATGCCGGTATAGCCGACGTTCAGACTGATCGACTGGCTGATCCGCAACCGTCCTCCAAATCGCCATTCGCCAATCGGTGAGAAGGTGAAGCGATGCTCCGCCGAGTTGGTTGTCCCGGACTGCCCGGTCGCGAAGATCTGGGTGATCAGCGGACTCGTCGGGACGGTCACCGTCTCAACCGAAGAGGTACCGGTTCCCGGCGCGGAGAAGCCGATTGTCGTCACTCCGCCACCGGCGAAATTCGTTCGGAGATAATCGGCCCCGACGCTCTGCGGCAGGTTTGCACCCTTATAGATGTTGTTCTGCCAGTTGAAGCCCGCTGTGAACGAACCACCGGCATACCAGTCCCAGCGGCCCTGACTTCCCTCAAACATCAGGCCGAATTCCGGCCCGACCATGTTGTTCGAGGTGTAGGTGTCCCACTGGGCGGTCTGGAACAGTGTGCCAGGCCCCTCCCCGGTGATCGTCGATGGAAGGTCACCTGTGGTGATGCCAAGCTGACCCGCCCCGCCGAGGCTGGTCGTGAATGCGACGTCACCGCCGGGGCCGGTCGTGGTGCCGCCACCGGTGCCGCCCGTCGTACCGCCCGTCGTACCGCCGGTCGTGCCGCCCGTCGTACCGCCCGTCGTACCGCCGGTCGTGCCGCCGGTCGTGCCGCCGGTCGTGCCGCCGGTCGTGCCGCCGG
>CAZIQV010000328.1:0-2051 GCA_964541275.1 uncultured Chitinophagaceae bacterium
CCGAAAACTCAGGAGCTGGCTTCGAGCGGCTCATTTGGCCGCTGGCCAGGTCCGGCTCAATCGCCAGATCTGCAATCTGGCTGCTTCGCCCGCCCTTGCCAGAGACCAATGCAGCTCACACTCAGGCCAACGGTAGCCTTCTCAAACAGAAGCTAGTTTTTTGCGGTGAACCGGGCCAGCACCCGGCGTCCCCAAGCGGGGAACCATTCGATCAGTCCTGCCAGCAGGGCCGCCTTCCAGGGCCGCGTCAGTTCCAGCCGGCCCTGCCGGCAGGCCTCGAGCACCGCGGCCGCGAGCTGCTCCGGGTCGAGAAGCCTGACCGCGGCACCGCCGCCGGGGGCGGCGACCTCGGCGGAGAGTTCGTGCCGGGCGACGTCGGCGTCGTAGCGATGAAACCCGTCGTCGGCGGCCGCTTCGTCGTCGCGACGGATCGGTCCGGGGCTGACCAGCAGCACCCGACCGCCGCGCGGGGCGACCTCCAGCCGCACAGCGTCGGCAAAGGCGGCCAGGGCCGCCTTGCCGACGGCGTAGGCGGCCATCGCGGGGGTGACCAATTTTCCGGCCAGGCTGCCGATGTAGACGAGTTCACCGCCGGCGCGGCAGATCGGCTCGGCCGCCGCCTGGCTGATTTCGACCGCCGTCATCAGGTTGACCTCCACCGCCTCGCGGAGTTCATCCGCTGGAAGTTTGAGAATGGCTGTGCGGCTCGAACGGCCGATGCAAAACAGCAACGTGTCGAGTCCTCCGAGCCGCTGAAGACATTCCGCGACGGCCCGGTCGCCCTCGCCCGGACGCCCGAGGTCGGCGGACAGGCCCTGGATGCCATCGGGCGACCAGCCGGCGGCCACAGCGGCCGCTTCGCACCTCGCCAGCGCCTCGCGCACGCCGCCGGACGAGCGGCCCACGAGCAGCAGCCGGCCGCCCCGGGCGGCGAGCATTCGGGCGAGGACGAGGCCGAAGCCGTGGGTGCCGCCGGCGATCAGCACGCGGCGGTCCCGCCAGAATCGGGCGGGAGCATCGGGAGCATCGGGGGCGTCGGCTTGCGGCATCGAAAAGGGGCCTCCGGCGGGCCGAGGGGGAACCGCGCAGCGGGCCGATATCCGTCACCGGTCCGGTCGGGTACAGTACGGGTCCTTCCGGCTTCGCGGTCCGGCCCATGGTACCGCCCTTGCGTGCCCTTGCCCGCCCCTGCCCTTTCCGCACGGAGTTTGTCATGGACGCCACCGGTCTACCGACCGCTCCCGCCGGTCATGCACCCCCGCTCGCCGGGACCGTGCGGACCAAGATCGTTGCTACCATCGGACCGGCAAGCCGCGATGAGGCGGCGATCCGCGGGCTCGTTGAGGGGGGTGTCGATGTCTTCCGGCTCAACATGGCCCACGGGTCGCAGGCGGAACATCAGGAGACGCTCGACCGGATCCGCCGGGTGTCCGACGAGGTTGGCCGGCCGATCGGGGTGCTCGTTGATCTCGCGGGGCCGAAGATCAGACTCGGCGAACTCCCCGGCGGGGCGGTCGAATGTGCCGAGGGCAGCGATATTTCGTTCATCCGCGGCGCCGAGAGCGACCGGCCGGACGAGTTTGTCACCACCTACCCGCCCCTGGTCGACGAACTGGCCGTCGGCGACTCGGTGATGCTTGCCGACGGCACGATCAGCCTGCTGGTCTCCGAGCGGGGCCCGGACGCAGTCCGCTGTCGGGTGATCCAGGGGGGCGTTGTCCGGAGTCGTCAGGGCGTCAATCTGCCGGGCGTCAAACTCTCGGTGGCGGCGATGAGTGCGGCCGACTGGCAGCATGCCGAGTGGGCGGCCGCCGCTGGAGCCGATTTTGTCAGCCTCTCATTCGTACGGTCGCCGGTCGAGGTGAACCTGCTGAAGGAGCTGCTGCGAACCCGCGGGTCGGCGGCCCGGGTCGTCGCCAAGATTGAGAAGCGGGAGGCGATCGAAAACCTCGAGCCGATCATCGAAGCGGCCGACGCGGTGATGGTCGCCCGCGGCGACCTCGGCGTCGAGATCGACGTGGCCAGCATGCCGATGGTGCAGAAGCGGATCA
>CAZIQV010000329.1:0-2050 GCA_964541275.1 uncultured Chitinophagaceae bacterium
TCGCTTCCGCGGCCGGCTTCTCCTCGGCAGCGGGGGTCGCTGACGCAAATGGCAGCAGGATCGTCGCGGAGAGCAGCAGCCGCGGCAGGAAACGACGGGGGACGGGGACGACCATCAAATCGGTACTCCTCAGGCGAGGCGACGGCGTTGGCAACGGCCGGCGATTGTTCCGGCAACAATCAGGCAAACAGCTCCAGCAGGATCGCAGTATAGTTTGCCGCAGTCGCGGGATTCCAATCTTTCCCTTGCCGGCGACGGTTCGCCGCCGCCGCCCCGCCGTCCAGCCGCATCCTTTCCGGGAGATTTCCAGGAGATCCCGACATGGCAGCCCGACCGGCCTCACAGAAACCCTCCCCCGCCCGCGGGCAGCCCGAGGCGGTGCTCGTCGCCAGCGGCGACCTCCGCGAAGCAGCCAACCAGGTCTGTTGGCCGGCCCAGGCGGCGCTGGAGAAAGCCCTCACGCGGGCCTTTGCCGACGCCGGCTGGAGACTGCGGCGGGGCCATCCGGTCTCGCGGAAACGCGGCCACGGGTTTCTCGCCAGCAGCCGCGAGGGGCTCAATGCATTCGCGGCGATCGACCCGACGGCGCCGCTGGTGGTGGCCGAGGCAGTCTGGCAATACTCCAACCACGTCCTGCCGGGACTCTCGACCCACAGCGGTCCCATTCTCACCGTCGCCAACTGGTCGGGCCAGTGGCCGGGCCTCGTCGGCATGCTCAACCTCAACGGCTCGCTGACCAAGGCGGGGGTGCCCTATGCCACCCTCTGGGCCGACGACTTTGCCGCCCCCTCGTTCCGCCGCCACCTCGACAGCTGGCTCACCCGGCGGCAGATTCACCACGACACCAGTCACGTCACCCCGATCGACGCGGTCACCATCCCCAGGCAGGTGCAGCGGCAGGCCGACCGGCTGGCGGCTGAGCTCCGCACGAAAAAAGCGCTGATGGGTGTCTTCGACGAGGGCTGCATGGGAATGTTCAACGCGATCATTCCCGACCGGCTGCTGCACCGCACCGGGGTCTTCAAAGAGCGGCTCAGCCAAAGTGCCCTCTACTACGAATCCCAGCAGGTGCCCGACAGCGAAGCCCGCGACGTCTTCACCTGGCTCCAGCGGGCGGGCATGACCTTTCACTTCGGCCGCGACGAGGCGACCAGTCTCACCCGGGCCCAGGTGCTGACGCAGTGCAAGATCTACATCGCTGCCGTCCGGCTGGCCGACCGCTTCGGCTGCGACCTGATCGGCATCCAGTACCAGCAGGGGCTGAAGGACCTGCTGCCGGCCAGCGACCTGGTCGAGGGCATGCTCAACGATTCCAAGCGGCCCCCGGTCACCGCCGCTGGAAGTTCGCGGGTGCTCTACAAAGGTCGGCCGCTGACGCATTTCAACGAGGTCGACGAGTGCGCCGGCCTCGACGGCCTGCTGACCCAGCGGGTGCACGAAGCCCTCGGCGAGCCGGGGGAAAACACGCTGCACGACATCCGCTGGGGCGACTGGGATCAGTCGGGCACGACCCGTGACTGGGTCTGGGTCTTCGAGATCTCGGGCGCCGCCCCACCGAGCCATTTCATCGGCGGCTGGCAGGGAGCCCACGGCTACCGGCAGCCGCCGATGTATTTCCGACTCGGCGGCAGCACCCTGGCCGGGGTGAGCAAACCGGGCGAGATCGTCTGGAGCCGGATCTGGATCGACGGGACGGGGTCTGAGGAAAAGCTCTGCATCGACATCGGGCGGGCCGCCGCGATCGCCCTGCCGGAGGCCGAAACCCGGCGGCGGCTCGAGGCGACGACGTGGCAGTGGCCGATCATGCATGCGGTCACCTACGGCATCGACCGCGATCAGCTGATGGCCCGGCACAAGGCCAACCACATTCAGGTCGCCTACTGCCGCGACGCGGCGGCCGCCGACCGGGCCGCCCTGACCAAGGCGGCGGTCGCCCGGGCCCTCGGCATCGAGGTTTTCTTCTGCGGCACCCGCGGCCCCGGTGACACAGCGTCAGCGCGGTGGGGCTAGGCTCTGTCTGAAAAGGCTACCGTTGGCCCGAGAGCGAGCT
>CAZIQV010000330.1:0-2038 GCA_964541275.1 uncultured Chitinophagaceae bacterium
TCAGCCGATGTCGAGAAACGGGTCGCAGGGGGCGTTGTCATCGAGGCCGAGCAGCGTGCGTAACTGCTCGATCTCGGCATCGTCAAGCGGGACGAAGACGACCGGATCTTGGACCATCTGAGGGTCGAGCAGGCGGTAGCCGACGACCCGCGACCCATCGATGATCGGACGGCGACCGTAACCGTACATCATGTTGTCGACCTTTTCGAGGAAGTCGCCCAGCGTGATCGCTGCCGGCCGCGGCCGACGGATGTAAAACAGCTCGATGACGTTCCGCCAGAAATGCGGGACGAACTTGACGCCGACGTCGGCGTGGCCGACGCAGTCGCGATTGGTGCCGGCGATCAGTGTGGGCAGCCGCGCAAGGGGAATCGATCGCTCGCGGCAGCGGGCTGCGATCCGCCGCCCGAGGTTGATCATGAAGTCGGCGCTGTAGCAGTCGTCGCAGATCAGCGTCAGGCTGCCGAGATCGACCGCGTTCGGCTCGGGGCCGGCTGCCGCTGCGACCAGCGTGTCGGCAAGCCGCGTGACGGGAATGTGGTAGCTCTGAATCTCTTCGGGCAGGCCGTGTCCGAGCACGATCACGGTGGTCGGCCCACTGTCGGGCCGGGCGGCGGAGGCCACCGCTGCCAAGAATGCATCCCCGACGTCGGCAAGGGTCTGCGTCGGGTCGGTTTTTTTGAAAATTGTGGCTGGGCAGCGATAAGTGGCTGCAAGGGCGGAGATCTCTCGGGGGTCGAGGCCGTGGGCGGGGTCGAGGAGACCGATCAGGTTCTGGCCCGGCCCGATCACCTGGGTTTCAGCGACCGCCTGGCGTTTGGCTTCGATGAAGCGGGCGAGTGCGGCCAGCCGGCCGCGTCGTTGGTCGGTCGGGAGGGCGTCGAGGGCCTCGGCATGCTGTTTGGCGAGGTGGTAAAGAGACGGCTCAATCTGCCGGTACTGCTTCGGGGTGAGGTCGATCTGTTCGGCCACCGCCGGAGAATCGTCTCGTTGGAAGCTGGCAAAGTCGGCCGCTCCGGCCGGGCCAAGGGCTGCAAGCAGGAGCGCGGCAGCCGGGCAGAGCAGCCGGATGGCGGGCGTTGGCGACGGGCCGGGTGTTGGATGCATGGGCAATCGGGAAGGCAGAAGTGGGGAGGCTGGCAAAACAAACTGATTATAGATCCTGCGATTGGCAGGCCGGCGACTTGACAGGTGGTTTTCCGAATACTACTGTACGAAAAATCACCATTGCTCCGATTGCCCGGTTGCCATGTCTGCCGCCATCGCCACGTCATCCTCTCCAGCCGTGTCGTCCCAGCTTCGGGACCGGGTCAAGTCGCTCGAACGGCTCTGCCGTACGGTGGCCGGCCGCGGTGGTGCCCGGGCTGCCGCAGGCAGGACAGCAGAGCGGCAGGTTATCAGCACGGGCCTGCCGTCACTCGACCGGTTGCTGCCTCGGGCGGGCATTCGGCCTGGCAGCCTGATCGAGTGGCTCGAGCCTGCTGCCGAAACGGGAATTGAGACCGCTGCCGGTGCGGCTGCATTTGCCCTGGCGGTCGCCGTCAGGCTGCAAGCGGCCGCCGGTCTGCCGCCGGGCCGCTCTCTTGTGGTTGTCGACCGTGGAGGCCGGTTCTACCCGCCCGCCGTGCTGCCTTGGCTGGCAGATCCGGAAACGAACCGTGCTCGCGAGGCGTCCCGACCTGCTCGTCACCGTCGGCGTGGGGTCGCCGGTTCCAACGCCATCCGGCGAACCGGTTCAGCGGATCGCGTGGCGGCAGGCAGCGACCGCCGCCTCTATGTGGTTCGACCCGACAGCGAAGCTGATGAGATCTGGGCAATCGATCAGTCGTTACGCTGTCCGGAGGTGGCGGCGGTAGTGGGCTGGCCCCGGCAGATCTCGGTCACCGCCCTGCGGCGGTGGCAGCTGGCGGCAGAGTCGAGTGGTGCGGCGGGGCTGCTGGTGCGACCGGCCACCAGCCGGCATGAGCCGACCTGGTCCGAGGTGCGGATTCAAGTGCAGCCGATCGGTTGCAGTCAGGCTGCGTCGGGATGTCGGGGG
>CAZIQV010000331.1:0-2038 GCA_964541275.1 uncultured Chitinophagaceae bacterium
CGGAAAACGCCGACATCGTGTCGGCTTTTCCTTGGCGGGCCTCCGCCCGCTGGTGTTCATTGGCGGCGGCTGCCGCCGGGTGGCAGTGAGTGGTGGCGAGAGGGCGGCGGCACGCACTATGCCGCTGTTTTGGTCGCTTCCGGCTTTTATTGTTGGCTTGAGTGGACCCGAACACCGGGAAGCCCGAGCCGCGAGCCGAGGGAATACGGGTTCTTGGTGCAACAGACGCGGATTCCCTCAGCTTGCGCTTCGGGCTTTGAAGCACGGGCTTTTTCTCAGTGCTGCGCCGGCTATTGCCAAGCACAACGTGCCAGGATTTCCCGGAACCTACGCGACGCTCAGGGGCATTTCAGCGGGCGGTGACGCGGCAGTCAGATTCCGACGTCTGGTGGCCGCTGCCGCGGTCAGACCGCCACTGCTTCGTCGTCGTGGACACTCGGCAGGCTCGTTTCGCCCATCAGGTACCGATCGCACTCGCGAGCCGCTTCGCGGCCCTCGTTGATCGCCCAGACCACAAGGCTCTGGCCGCGACGACAGTCGCCGGCCGCGAAGACGCCGTCGACGTTGGTGGTGTAGACGCCGTAGTCCGCCGCAAAGTTCGACCGCTTGTCCCGCTCAAGGCTCAGTTCGTCGGCGATCGTCGACTCCGGCCCGCCAAAGCCGAGGGCCAGCAGCACCATTTGGCAGGGCCACTCCTGCTCGCTGTCCGGCACCACCGAGAACGGCGGGCCGCCCTCCTGCGGCCTGGTCCAGTCGAGCCGCACCGTCTTCACCCCGCGGAGGTTGCCCGCCGCGTCACCGAGAAATTCAACCGTCTGCACCGAAAATTCGCGGGGGTCCCCGGCGAGTTGCTTGCCGGGAACCGCGGCGTAGTCAAAGCGGGCAGCCGCCTCAACGTGGCCGTAGTCCTTCCGCAGAATCTTCGGCCACTGCGGCCAGGGGTTGTTTGCCGCCCGTTCCCCCGGTGGCTGCGGCACAATTTCAAAGGTCACCAGCGACCGGCAGCCATGCCGCAGCGAGGTGCCGATACAGTCAGTGCCGGTGTCGCCGCCGCCGATCACGATCACGTCCTTGTCTCGAGCCGAAATGTAGTGGCCGTCAGCATGATGCGAATCGAGCAGGCTCCGGGTGTTGGCTGTCAGGAAGTCCATCGCGTAGTGGATTCCCTTCAGGTCGCGGCCCGGCGTCTTCGCAAAAAAGTCATTGGGGCGGGTCGAACCGACGCAGAGTACGACCGCGTCGAAGTCGGCCCGCAGTTTCGCTGCCGGCAGGTCCTTGCCGATCTCGACACCGGTGCGGAAGATCACCCCTTCTTCGGCCAGCAGCCGGACCCGCCGCTCCACGACCTTCTCCTTGTCGAGCTTCATGTTGGGAATGCCGTACATCAACAGGCCGCCGATCCGGTCGGACCGCTCAAAGACGGTTACCAGATGACCAGCCCGGTTGAGCTGAGCGGCGCAGGCCAGCCCGGCAGGCCCCGACCCGACCACCGCCACCTGTTTGCCGGTCCGCTGGGCGGGCGGCTCGGGAACGATCCAGCCCTCCTCCCAGCCGCGATCGACGATCGAGCACTCGATCTGCTTGATGGTGACCGGCGGCTCGTGGATGCCCAACACGCAGGAGCCTTCGCAGGGAGCAGGGCAGACCCGGCCGGTGAACTCGGGAAAGTTGTTGGTCTTGTGCAGCCGTTCGAGCGCCTCCTGCCAGTGGCCCCGATAGACCAGATCGTTCCACTCCGGGATCAGGTTCCGCACCGGGCAGCCCGCGGCCATGTTGGCCATCAGATCGGCGGTGTGGCAAAAGGGAACGCCGCAGTCCATGCAGCGGGAGCCCTGGTCCTGAAGATCGACGATCGGTAAATCAACATGGAACTCGTTCCAGTCACCGACCCGCTCGATCGGATCCCGCTCAGAATAGGTCTGCCGATCGACGGTCATAAAGCCGCGGGGATTACCCATTGTGAGTCTCCTTGTCTGTTCGCTGTTGGGAATGTCGCAATCGTTTTGGTCCGGGATGCCGTCTCAGCCGCCGGCGTGGG
>CAZIQV010000332.1:0-2035 GCA_964541275.1 uncultured Chitinophagaceae bacterium
AAGCCATGTTGGCGTAGACCCCGCCGAGCATGTCGTCGGGCAGTTTGAGGTTCTCATAGATGTCGGCGATCGGCGCCGGCTGGGGAGCCGGCCGCGGGGCGGGTTGGCCGCCCGCCGCCTGGCCTCCGCCAGCCTGCCCGCCACTCGCCTGACCGCCGCCCGCCTGACCGCCGCCCGCCTGACCGCCGCCGGCCGCCGCCTCGGCCGGTTGCGGAGGAGGGGCGGCCGGTGGCTGCGGTGGCCGCGGCTCCCGCGGGGGCTGACCATACGAGGCGGTGTATTTCTCGATTGCCTGCTCCAGCGCGATCACAAACTGGCTGGCCACCGCCGGCGGCAGAATCACCCGGGCCGCTACCCGATTGGGGCGGGCGAGCGACTGCACAAAGTCGATCGTGTATTCATTTGCTCCGTGCAGCACGATCACCGCTGTCGCGAAAACGCCGCGGCCAACGTCGTCCGGAATGCGAGCCGTTGCCGAGGAATGCTGGATCTGCTGAAGCGGCTGCTCGGGAGCCGGGTCGGGGGTCGGTTCGTCGGTCATCAGGCGGGCCTTGAAAGGAACAAAGCGGGTTTTTCATGTAAAGATTCACGAGAGCGGCGTCTCTCGGGACAGCGGTTGCTTCCCGTCCCGTTGCATGCACAGCTTGATGTGCTGTGCTCAGGACTATACACCAGGAAGCCTAAGACGTGAGGTTTGCTGGTGGGCTGGGCAGAAGCGAACGCAGGGAAGCCCGAGCCGCGAGCCGAGGGAGTACGGTTCATGGACGCAAAACGGGTTTTCCCTCAGCTTGCGCTTCGGGCTTCGAGGAAAGCACTGGTTTTATTGGTAGACGCAAAGCCGCAATATCAAAATTTCCGCCTTGGGCCTCTTCGGGTGCCGCGCACATCGACAGCGGCCCGAAGTTCCGCCTCATACTGCGGGACGATCGACCAACGGTCGATGAAAATCGCAGTTTGCCAGTGGATACCGCCTCATGCCAGTGAGTCTGAGTGATCCACGCGGGGCAGCAACAAAAACCCCCTCGGAACAGTCGCGGCGTTCCGAGGGGGCGAGTCTAAGGAGGCAAGGACCGTCGTTCAGATTGACGACGGCTCAACTGTCAGCCGGCAGCCGGCTGGTCTCCACTGTCGGAGTCGGGCCGGTGCAGGCCTTCATGAACTCGACCAGGTCGGCTTCGTCCTGATCGGAGAGCTTCAGCGGCCGAATCTTCTCGCTCAGATGTTTGCTCGGGTGGCCTCCCTTGTCGTACCACTCGACCACTTCCTCCAGCGTGGCGACCGAGCCGTCATGCATGTAGGGGGCGGTCAGGGCGACGTTGCGGATCGTCGGCGTCTTAAACGCGCCGTAATCCTTCTCATCTTTGGTGACGGCGAACCGGCCCACGTCGGGTTCGGCCTTGTCCATTCCCACACCGATGTTGTGGTACTTTTCGTCGGCCAAATTCGCACCGACATGGCAGGCCGAGCAGTTTCCCTTCTCGGTGAAAAAGATGTCCCGGCCTCGCTTGGCCGATTCACTCATCGGATGGGCCTCAACACCCGCCTTCGCTTCGGCGTAGAGTTCCGCCAGTTCCGGATCGTCTTCGAGATCTTCCGGCTCAAGCGCCGCAAACGGCCGCCACTGTTCGTTGTAGTCGTAGGGTGACGGGGCCGTCACGATCACCCGCTCGAAGGCGGCGATAGCCTGGCCGACCGCCTCGATCGTGACGCCGCCAAAAACCGCTTCGAATTGCCTGGCATAAACCGGAATGCCTGCCAGTCGCTTGACGACTCCCTCGTGGGTGAAACCCATTTCGATTGGGTTGGCAATCGGGCCGACAGCCTGGGCCTCCAGGGAATCGACGCGGCCGTCCCAGAACTGCTTGCCTGACAAAATTCGGTTGTACGCCACCGGCGAGTTCCGGCCGCCAGCCTGATCATTGATGCCGATTCCCGTTTTTGTGTGCGCCGTGTAGCCCATCGAAGGATCGTGGCAACTGGCGCAACTGACCGTGGAATTCTTCGATAGCCGGGTGTCAAAGTAGAGCTGGCGGCC
>CAZIQV010000333.1:0-2027 GCA_964541275.1 uncultured Chitinophagaceae bacterium
AGGCCAAAGCAGCTCGCTCTCGGGCCAACGGTAGCCTTTTCAGACAGAGCCTAGGACGGCAGCCAGTGAACGCAGTCGGCTAGCCAACCGGACTGCGACCAGAACGAAGGACCTGTTTTTTCGGCCGGCAGGCGGGCGACTGCGACAGCGAAAAAGCAAACAATTCCTCGCCGGTGATCGTCGAGATGTCATGATGCACGCTCACGAGACCGACGCCTGCCGCCTCCTCCACAATCGTCTGCAGCCAACGCCGGCCAGTCGCCACCATGTGCGACCGCACCTGCTTGAGCAGCGCCCGCCCGTTGTCGTGGTCATGGTCGCCGTCCTGCTGGACGGTGGCTACTTTCTCACGGTCACGAGCCTGCTGCTGCCCATCGCCGTGGTGCCGGTGGTGACCGTCGCCCGACGGCGAAGTTGCCCCGTCACCGGCCCCGTCGCCGCGGGCTTTGGCTGCCGGCACCTGCTGCCCGCCGCTGATCAGCCGCCGCTCGGCGGGCGTCAGCACACCGTGCAGCCGCACCACCAGCAGCGAGCCGACCAGGTGGGCATGGATGTCGCTTGGCCCGCGGCCGATGAACTCCTGCTGGAACCGTGAGATGCCGTCACAGACGGCTGACTCGATCTCGCCCTGGGACTTCACGGAGCACCTCCGCTCGCACGACTGGACCTCCTTGGATGGGATCGGTACGGCCGCCGGTCGCCGCTGCCCTGCGGCGCCGAAGACCGGAAACGAGGCCGGCAGCCGCCGCCGCGGCGGCTGCGGGCTGCTGGCGTTAACGATTCCGCGAGGCCGCAGCCGTCGCCGCCACGGGACTCCCGTTGAGTTCGCCGTTGCAGATGCGGTCCCACACCTCCCGGCGGTGGATCGGCATGCGGGTGTCGGCCTCAAAGCCGAGCCGCACCCGGCCGCCCTCGATTTCGAGGACCGTGATCTCGAGCATCACCTCGAGGTCTTCGGGCCGTCCAATAATGACGCTTTCGCGATTCTTTCGTGTCAGTACCAACATGGGTCACCTCTTCTTGGTTGCCGATCCTTCATGACTGCGGGCAGTCGCGGGGAACTCCGTTGCCCCCCGCCTCCTTGTGGACAATGGCAATCGCCGCTGCCGCGGTCGGACGACCGGGCCGGCTGCCGGGTTTCTGCTGCCGCCTCAACCTGCCGCTCCAGCGGGTCGCTGGGCGGTGTCGGCGGGCCAAACTGGTAGAGGTCGATCGTCGGACCGGTACTGAAGGCTTTCAGCAGGCAGCCGATCTCGCGGTCGATGCCGAGAACCGCCGTCGCCAGATCGACGCCGGTCGCCTCGGCAACGTGCTCGCGAAAGGCCAGTTGCGACGCTGCGAACAACTCGTGGTGCACGCAGCAGAGCCGTTCCCAGCCAGCCGGTTCCGCGGCGACTTCCCGCTCAATCTCAGCCAAGGGTTGCTGCAGACAGACGACGACGAGGTCGCGGCCCGTCGTCACGGTGACCTGACGGGGCGGCCGGCCGAAGAGCCGCTGTTCGAAGTCGGCGGCAGCGGCAGCAAGCCGTCGGCCCAGCCCGCGGTCGCCGAGCCAGCGGTCGGTTTCGGGACTGCCGGCAAGCGTGCGGCAGTGCGGCTGGAGAGGTTCCCGGCCATCTCGGGCCGCACGGCTGGATGAAAAAGTCGGGGGCATGCAGGGCTCCGGGGCAGGGGGCTGGCGAAGGTCGGCATCGCATCGTTTCCTTTTCCGGCGACGGGGCCTCAAAGACCTGGCGTCGGCAGAAACAAAAACAAAAAAAGCCGGTGCGAAAGGGCAGGAGGCGATCCTGCCTTCTCACACCGGCTTACGCTGCGACGGACCCTCCGGACACGATTCCGGACTGCCCCTCGTCTCGTCTTCCGTCGTATTTGTTCGTGGCGTGCGTCGCACCGCGGACCCCCGCAACGCCTGCCTACCGAGCTGATCGGTTGGGCATCGCGGGAGGTCGCTCGAGCAACACCAGAAGTATATTGCGCAGTCTAGGGCACGCAAGAAAACTGCGGCGGCTGGGACGAGTTTGCGGGCG
>CAZIQV010000334.1:0-2027 GCA_964541275.1 uncultured Chitinophagaceae bacterium
CAGCCTGACGAAACGTTCAATCCTGCCCGCAGCCAGCGCCGACTCGCTGCAGATGCGGTTTCGCGAGCAAAACGATCGCGTAACTCGCCAACAATCCGGCGGGCGGCGATCGCCGAAAGAACCCCTCAGGATGAGGACGCCGCAGCCGGCTGCGACTGCTGCCCGTCATCGGCTTTCTCGTTCTCGGCGGTTTCGCCTGCCGAAGACGCCTCAGCCTGCTCTTCTTCAGTCATCGCCGGGACGAACCAGCGGGGCTCAATTGGCAGCCCGGCTTCCTGCCAGCAGGCGTCGAGTCGTTCGCCGGCACGCCGCACGATCTTCTCCCGGCCCGTGCCTCTGAGCGTGGCCCGGGCGGCACACGGGGTGACCGGCCCGTCAAATCCCGCCGCCTCGGCCGCCTTGAGCAGGGCGACGTTGTCAATCACGCCAGTTTCGCCCGGAATAAGCCGCTGATTGGCAATCAGGTCTGCCGGCGGCACGTTGGCGGGGGCGTCGGAGAGTCGCACCTCGACGAGTCTTCCGGCGGGGAACTGCCCGACGACGTCAGGCGTCTCGCCGGTGAGGTGGAGGGCCCAGCTGTCGACCACTGCTCCAACGGCCTCGTGGCAACTGGTGACCAGCCCGACAAGGCCCTCATAGGTGTGGACGAATTGGTTGGCGAGGCCCGCCCGAAATTCCCCCTCAGGCTGGATGGCCAGGCCAATCATCACGCCGTGCTCGGCGGCAAGTCGGCCGACAGCGTCGAGCCGGCCGCGGTGGAGTTCAAAAAAGTCTTTAAACGCATGGTCGTCAGAGCCGGCAGCGAGCGTGGTCAACGCGCGACCGCATTCCGACGCCGCCGTCATTTCAAAGATTTTCGGCAGTCGCTCCATGTCGGCGTTGAAAGCGGCTTCGTCACCTCCGAGGGCGACCGGCAGCCGGATGGCGGAGGCCTTCAGTCGAGCGCTGACCATCAGGCGGCGGGCATGTTCAACGCCGTAAATCTCAGCCTGCTGGCAGAAATCGAGGATATCGATGTCCATCCCGTCAAACCCGAACGAGAGGGCCAATTCGATCAACTCACTGGGCCGGCCGGAGAGAGGAAGGCTGACGGTGCTGAGGTTGCGGTACACGAAGCGGAAACTCCTGGAAAGAAACCAACGGCTGCAGCAGGGTAAGCCGCGGGCGTGAACGTGAAGAAAGGGGCCGGCGATGGACCCTCCTTCTGCTTCATGGAAGTATGCCCGATGGCAAGCCGATTTTGAAGCGGTCCGGCGGTGGGCCGCAGCTTCGTGCCGTGGGGAACTGCTGCATTTCGCCCCGCAGTGCTGCATCCTGCGCCGACCGGCCCGGCCTCCCTTCGCAGTTTGCAACAGTTTTTGGGC
Source organism: uncultured Chitinophagaceae bacterium (assembly GCA_964541275.1). Classification (GTDB taxonomy): domain Bacteria; phylum Planctomycetota; class Planctomycetia; order Pirellulales; family UBA1268; genus UBA1268. The sequence goes on from CAZIQV010000334.1 coordinate 1,365, forward strand.
GGGAATCGGCCAATTTCAAAAAAAACAGAACGGCACACGAAATGCCGTCGCAATTGGCCAGACCGACCGTATGCCCGCCGCACCGCCTGCGCCGCTGCCTCGGCTCGTTGTTCCGATCACCCCTCTCGTTCATTACGTCTGAAACCCACGAAAGGTTCTTGCGATGAAACGCCTTTTTTCAAACCGCCTGCGACGCCGGCTTCGACGGGCTCCTCACGCCGGAGGTCGCCAGGCCGCGTCACTTCGGCGGTCGACGCTCTTCGAGCGGCTTGAAGAGCGTCGTCTGCTGACCGCGAGTAACGGCGGCTACGATACTGTTTCGGCCGATTGGTTTGCGACCATTGCCGAACCGTCGGCGGCCACAGTCGCGGGCGTTTCAGCAACCGACTGGTTCGGCGTTGAAACCGCTGACGACGGCAGTCCGGACGCTGGCGAAACGAGTGGCTGGATCGTGCGGCTGGCGCCGCAGATTCTCGAGACGGTGCGGCATGTCACCGATACGGTCGGTCTCTTTGCGGCGGCTCCCGGGTTGCGGGTGCTCGGGGGACTCGGCCTGCCTGGCCAGCTGCTCGTCGAGGCGGGTTCAGCCCCGCGCGCGGTGTTCGCGATGCTCGAGAGCCAGGGCATCGTGTCGGCCTTTGAACCCGACCTGCCGATTTCGGT
>CAZIQV010000335.1:0-2020 GCA_964541275.1 uncultured Chitinophagaceae bacterium
GCTCACCGGCCGCACTCGCCCCGACAATGTTGAACACCAGGCTGACCAGGGCCCCGATCATGCCGAGGAAAAAGCCACTGGTGGCGTAATAGGTGAGGTAGTAACCGCGGTCGATCCAGTCGGCCTCGGCCGCCGCCTCGGCTGCGGCAATCTCATCCTCAAGCCGCTTGGCTTGCTGCTGCAGCCGGGCCAGCTCGGCCCGCTTGTCGTCGAGCATGCTCATGACCGGGCGGCTCCTGCTGGTGACGCAACTGCGGCGGCCTTTGCTGCCTCGGAAGCCGGTGGCTCCTCTGGGGCAGCCTCTTCGGCGGCCGGTGCCTCGGCTGCCTGCTTGGCGGCGGCCAGTTTGGCGATCGTCTCGTCGATGGCTGCTTGGGCATCCTCCGGCACCCCGCTGTTCTCAATCACGCTGGTCACGAAGTGGACCAGATGCCAGATGCGATCGGACCGCTGCTCGGGCGTCTCGCCGATCGTGGTATTGGGATCCTTCGAAGCCGGCATCGGGGTGCCGTTGATGCCTGAGTAGATTCGCCGGTAGACATCGATCGGCCGCCGGCCCCCATGCAGCGCGCCGAGGCTGAGGTTGGCCGGGTAGGCGATGCGACCCCAGACATCCTTGCCGACATCGGCAGTTCGGCTGCCGGCGGCATCGCGGTTGTGGCACTTCACACAGTACATCTCCACAAAGGCGACGGCACCGTCGTGGAGGGTCTCGTCAGTGACCGGCGGATTCACCGTGAGCGGCCGCACGATCTCGTCGCCGGCTTGATCCCAGCTGTCGGCAATGTCGGTGACATAGTCCGCGATGACCTCCGGGTCGAAGTCGTCCTCGGGGTCGAGTTCGAAGGTCGCCTCCTGGATCAGAGCAATCTCCAGTTCACCCCGGGTGGCCAGCACCTGCACATAGTCGATCACCGCCTCGCGGTCCTCCTGCGACAGCCAGCGGAAGGCCGGCATTGAGGTCCCCTTGGCGCCATAGTGGAGGATCCGCCGCAGGTCCTCCCGCCTCGGCTTCGACCCGCGGGGCGTGGAGGTGAACTTGAAGACCCCCTTGCGATAGTCTCGCGGCGGCGGATTGAGATAGGCCCCGGCCGGCCCCTGCCCATCACCGGTGGTCCCGTGACAGCCGGCGCAGCGTTTGGTGTAGACCGCGTGCCCCCGCTTCAGTTCCAGCGGATCATAGCCGGGCTTGTCGGCCCGGGTGATCCAGGCTGCCAGTTGGACATTGAAGGGCTGGCTGGCCTGTTCGTTGCCGTCAGCCTCGGCATCTTCAGGCTCTTCGGGCTCCTCCACCTCCGCCGGCAGGTTCATCCGCGGGTTGGTCGGGGTGCCATGAAAGAAGGCCAGGGTCTCGGCAATCTGCTGCTTGTGCTTGTCGCTGAGTTCGAGGTCTTCTTCGACATCGCTCCGGAGGGTGTAGCTTGAATCAGCGACACGGGAGCAGCCGGTGGCGGTAAGTAGCGGCAGGACTGCGACGACCGCCGCGAGCCGGAACCACTCAACGTGAAGATGGCCGCGACGCGTGTCGCCAAGCCAACTGAAATACTTCAACCAGTGGTGCATGATCATCGGTGAGGGCAGGTGATCTGAGGGTTTGCGAACCAAACGCCCGGCGGTCAAGCATTGGACTCGGCGACGCTACTTGAGAGAGCAACTGACGCCGTGAGCGGGCAACCACAACTGCGAAACGTAGGGTACCGTCTCTCAAGAACGCTGACAATCAGCGGCTGGCATTGCCATGCTGCGTGGTCTCGGCGCCCCGGTGTTTCGGGTTGCCCGAGCGGCTGCGCAACAGTCTCAGGCAGCCGTTGAGGGTGACGAGCTGGGACGCCTCTCGCTCAGAAACCGCAACACTAAGGCGTTTCGAAATTTTGATCACGAAGTTCTGAAAATCGACCGAGTCGAGATCGAGCTCGCGGCGAAGGTTCGCCGTGTCGGGAACGCCCGACAGATCGACCTCAGGAGCAATCTGCCGGAGCGTCTCGGCGACGGCAGCCCGAATGGCCGCTTCGCTCGGCGG
>CAZIQV010000336.1:0-1987 GCA_964541275.1 uncultured Chitinophagaceae bacterium
TGGCGGCTTGCCCGGGAGGGGGTTGGCAAGGCGGCCTATGCCACACCGCTGGTGCTCTCAGAGATCGCGGGCGGCCCCCAGGTGATCTGCACCAGCAACGCCCATGGCATCTATGCGATCGATCCGGCGACCGGCCGGGTGCTCTGGGAGCAGCCGTGTTTTCCCCGACGGACGGTCGCCTCGCCGATCGCGGCGGGATCGCTGCTGGTTGGAACCTGTGGCAATGGCGGCGGCAACAATCTGCTCGTCGCCCTCCGGCCGCCAACCCGGCAGGCTGCCGCTGAAATCGTTTACGAGGTCAGCCGCAGCGTCGCGCCCTACGTGCCAACCCCGCTCTATTCGCAGGGCAGGCTCTACCTCTGGGGTGACAAGGGGGTGGTGACCTGCCTCGATGCAGCCACCGGCGATGTCCGCTGGAAAGGCCGCGTGGGGGGCAACTTTTCGGCCTCGCCGCTCGCTGTCGGCGGCCGGATCGTCAACGTCTCCAGCGACGGCGAGATCGTGGTGCTCGACGATGCCGACACCTTTACGATCCGCAGCCGGGTGTCACTCGACGAAGAAACTCGGGCGACGCCCGCCATCGCCAGCGGCTGGTTCGTGCTGCGGAGTGCGGGTCGATTGCGGGCGTTGCGGCTCTCCCCCGCCGCCGGCTGATCGGGCGACCACCGTCAGGCAGAAAAGAGCTGCGGGATCGGCCTGCCGCCATCGGTCACCGGAACCGGACGGTTGCCCGCATAGAGGGTCTCTTCAGGGTCGCAGCCGACCGCTGCCAGAACGGTTGCGAACAGATCGGGCACCGAGACCGGCTGTTCGACGATCGTCTTACAGAGCTCGTCGGTGACTCCCACCGCCTGGCCGGTCCGGAGGCCACCGCCGGCGAGCAGCACGCTGAAGGCCTTGCCCTGATGGCCGCGGCCACCGCCGCCATCAAAGCCGGATGGCCGACCGAACTCGCCGGTCATCACGATCAGGGTTTTGTCGAGCAGGTTTCGCTGCTCAAGGTCGTCGATGAGCGCTGCGGTTGCCGTGTCGATGCTCTCGATCAACAGATGCTGCGATTGCTGGCCCTCGTTGTGGGTGTCCCAGCCGGTGCCGTTCTTGAAGTTAAGGTCATAGGAGACCTCGACAAACCGGCTTCCCCGTTCGATCAGCCGGCGGGCGAGCAGGCACCGCTGGCCGAATTCGTCGCCGTAGCGGTTCCGCAGGTCGGCCGGTTCGTTCTCGAGGTCGAAGCTCCTCATGAATTCCGGTCCGGCCAGCCGAAACCCGGTCTTCGCGACCGCGATGTCGCCGGCCACCCGGGCGTCGTTGCCGGTCTTCGCCAGATAATCCTGCTGCAAGCCCCGGAGCAGGGCAGCTCTTCGGGCAGCCCGCGATTCACCGATCCGGGCGGGCCGCGTCAGGCCTCGCGGCCCCTGTGTTGTCGAGGTGACAACCAGCGGACCGTGCTCGGGGCCGAGGAAGCCCGGATTGCGGCCGGCCGACCGCTGGCCCATCAGGACGTAGCTCGGCATCAGGTCGCTGCCCGGCCCCTTGACCGCCGACACGATCGACGCCAGCGACGGATAGACGACCGTCCCGCTGACCGGGCGGCCGATGTGCATCCGATAGGCAGCCGCCCCGTGCTCGTCGATGACCTCGTGGTGGACCGAGCGGACCGGCACGCACTTGTCCATCCGGGGAGCCATCTGCCGCAGGTGCTCACAAATCTGGACCCCCGGGATCGCGGTGTCGATGCCGGAATAGGCCGAGCCGGGATCTTTGCGGCCGTCCTTCGTGACTCGCTTCTGGTCCCAGGTGTCAACCTGTGACTGTCCGCCCCCCATCCAAAGCAGGATCACATGTTCGGCCTTGCCGAGGGTGACGGGCTGCTTCGCCGGCATCGTGGCTGCGGCAAGAACGGGCAGGCTGACCGCACCAGCGGTCGAGGCGGTGAGAAAGTCGCGTCGCTTGAGTGACATGGTCAGGGTCCGTGGGGGTTGGCAGG
>CAZIQV010000337.1:0-1978 GCA_964541275.1 uncultured Chitinophagaceae bacterium
TCGACCTCGAGGGCCTGCCCTTCACCGTCGAGGTGCTCGAGTATTTCCCCAACTCGCTGGTGACCCGGGTCGGCCCGGTGGCAAAGAATCAGGCAACAGCCGGCTTCGGCACCAGTTGGATCGCCACCGAGCGACCCCCGGAGGGAGGCGCCTCATCCCGCAGTAACATCGCCTCGGCCTACGTGCGGGTGACGAAGCGTGATGGTGGGAAAGACCTGGGCACGTATCTGGTCAGCCAGTTCCTCAACGACCGCAGTCAGCTGTTCATGGCGGGCGAGGGAGACATCTGCGACACGCTCGACGTGGCGGGTGAGCCCTGGCGGCTCCAACTGCGGTTTCGCCGCGAGTACAAGCCCTACAGCGTGACCCTCGACGATGTCCGCCGCATCGACTATTCGGCCAGCGATACCCCCCGCGACTATTCGTCGTTTGTGACCTTCAGCGATCCGGCGACCGAGACCGAGCAGCCGGGCCGCATCTGGATGAACAACCCGGTGCGATACCGGGGCGAAACGTTCTACCAGAGCCAATATTCCCAGGTGCAACTGCCCGACGGCACCGTCAGCGAGATGACCGGGCTGCAAGTGGTGGAGAATGCCGGCTGGCTGATTCCCTACGTTGCCTGCGTGCTCGCCTTCTGGGGCATGCTGGCCCACTTTGGGGGCACCTTTGTTCGCTTTGCGGATCGGCACGAACGCGAGCGGGCTGCCGGAGTGATGGCTCATGAAGCTGAGCAGCAGCCGCGATCCCGAGGCCGGCGGCGGGCCCAGCCTGCCAAAGTCGGGCAGCAGCGGCTCGGCTGGCTCGCCCCGGCCGTGGCGCTCGCGCTGGTCGGACTGATCGTGCTGCCGGCAGCCCGGGTTCGCCGGCCGGACACTGCTGCGGCTGACTGGCAGGCGGCCGGCCGCCTGCCGGTGATGCACGAGGGACGCGTCAAGCCGCTCGACACGGTTGCCCGCAACACCTTGCAACTGCTGAGCAACCGGACGACGGTGAAGATGCCGGAGGGGGGCGAGGGGCCCACCGGCACCATCTCGGCCACCGAGTGGCTGCTCGCGGTGATGGCCAACGCCGACTGGGTGGCCGACGCGCCGGTGTTCCGGATCGACGCTTTTGAACTGCTCGACCTCTTCGATCTGACCCGGCGGCCGGGCCATCGCTACACCTTTAACGAACTGCAAGAGGGCCGCGGGGCGTTGCAGGAGCAGATTGCCGCCGCCCGCGATGTTCCCGCCGAGCAGCGGACGTTCTTTCAGAAGAAATGCGGTGAGATCAATTCGAAGCTGATGGCCTACGACGTGATTCGCTTCGCCTATGACGCCCCGGTGCCGCCGCAGCTCGCCGGCAACGACGAGGCTGCCCGGCAGGCGGCGATTGAGCAGATGCGGCTGATGATCCAGCGGACCCGGGCGATCGATGAGAATCATCCGCTCGCGATGATTCCGCCGGTGAAGCCGGCCGCAGCAGGCGAGCAGGCCGGCCCGGCCGCCCAGTGGCAGCCGCTCTATTCGGCGGTGAGCACGGCGCTGGTGGCCCGGATGTTTGACGGCCGTGACGGCCAGCCGGCCTATCAGCCCAACCCGGCCCTGCTTCCCTTTATGGAGCTGCAGGCGGCCGTCGAGGGCCCCGCCGCCGGCTTCAACAGCAAGCTGGCGGCCTATCGGTCGACCATCGCGGACTTTCCCGCGGTGCGGACAACGGCGGACAAAGCGGCCTTTGAAGCCTGGTACAACGGCTTCAACCCGACCGGCATCTCTCGCTGGCTTTATCTGCTGGCGATCGTGCTGTCGTTCGTCAGTTTCCTCGCGTGGCGGCACTCGCTCAACCGCTTCGTCAGCTGGCTGCTGCTCGGCACGCTGCTCGTGCATACCTTTGCGATTGCCGCCCGGATCTATCTCACCGGCCGGCCGCCGGTGGTTAACCTCTACTCGTCGGCGATCTTCATCGGCTGGGGCTGCGTGCTGGCGGGCCTGGGGCT
>CAZIQV010000338.1:0-1974 GCA_964541275.1 uncultured Chitinophagaceae bacterium
GCCCGCCCGTCGCCGGCGACGAGGATGACCGTCCTCGCCCGCTGCCGCAGCGGGGCGGCCAGTTGCTCCAGCAGGTCGCAGTCAGCATCTGGAACACCCGCGCGGCGAAGCATGGCGAGGCTGCCGAGGATGATCCTCCGGCCGCCGACGAGACCGCTCGCGCCGCCACCGGCCACCGCAGCGAACTCAGTCGCGGCGGCCGGCTCGCCAGTCTCGGCACGGGCCGCCGCGACGATCGCCGCGGCCAGGGGGTGCTCACTGGCCAGTTCAACCGCGGCGGCGGCGGCGAGAAGTTCAGCGGCAGTCCAGTCGGCCAGCGGCAGGCAGTCGGTCAGCACCGGCCGCCCCGCCGTCAGTGTGCCGGTCTTGTCGCAGAGCAGGAGGTCGACCCGGCCGAGGGTCTCAAGAGCGGTCGCATCTTTAAACAAAACGCCCTCGCGGGCCGCCCGGCCGACACCGACGACGATCGACATCGGCGTCGCCAGTCCCAACGCGCAGGGACAGGCAACCACCAGCACCGAGATCGCATTGATCAAGGCCAACGCCAGCGCGGGAGGCGGCCCCCAGACCAGCCAGGCGACAAAGGAGACCGCTGCGACCAGAAACACGACCGGCACGAAGACCCCCGCCACGCGGTCAGCCAGCCGTTGGATCGGCGGACGGCTCCGCTGGGCCGCGGAGACCAGCCCGATGATCCGAGCCAGCACCGTGTCGCCACCGACCTGCTCGGCGACCATCACAAAACTTCCGCTGCCGTTGAGGCTGCCGCCGATCACATGATCGCCTGGCTGCTTGGCCACCGGCAGCGGCTCGCCGGAAAGCAGCGACTCATCGACCAGGCTACTGCCCTCGAGCAGTTGGCCATCGACCGGGAGCCGATCGCCCGGCCGCACCCGCAGCCGATCACCCGGCCGCAGGCTGGCAACCGGCACCTCGCGGTCTCCCGTTGCGGTCACCAGCCGGGCCGTGTCTGGCGCGATCGCCAGCAGTTCGCCGATCGCCGCGCCGGTCCGCTGCCGGGCCCGCAGTTCGAGCACCTGTCCGAGCAAGACCAGCAGCACGATCATCGCCGCCGTCTCAAAAGAAACCGCAACGAGGCCGGTCTCGGCGTCGCGGGCCGCCGCCGGAAAAACGCCCCCCGCCACGACGGCGATCAGGCTGGTGCCATAGGCGGCGGCCACCCCGACACCGATCAGCGTGAACATGTTCAGCCGGCCGGTCACAATGCTCCGCCAACCGCGAGCCAGCAACGGCCAGCCGGAGCCGACGACAACCGGCGTCGCCAGGGCGAGTTGCAGCCAGCGGGAAACGGTCGGCGAGAGCCAGCGGCCGACCCGCAGGCCGACCAGCGGCCCCATTGCCACGACCAGCAGCGGCAGGGTGAGGGCCACCGCGATCAGCAGCCGCCGGCTGAAGTCGGCAAGCTCCGGATCGACGGCCGGGGCCGGTGTTGGCGTGAGCGGCTCGAGGGCCATGCCACAGTGCGGGCAGGCCGCCGGCACCGGCGATTGCACCCCGGGGCACATTGGGCAGCCGTATCCGTTCGCCACCGCGGGCCGCGGTGGAGGAGTCGGCGATGGCGACGCGGAGCAGCAGGAGGTTGGCATGGTGTCGAATGGTTGGAGGGAGCGGCGCCGATTTCGCGGACAGCCGCCGGTGGTCGATCCTCGATCATTTTTCGCGTCTCGCTGCCATCCGACCCCCGAAACGGCTTTGCTCACACCGGCGGCGGCGAGAAACAGCGGCAATTTGCCGCGCTTAAGGCTCGCCTTGTCTCGCTTTCGTGTCCGCGGCCAGTGGCCGAGGCGGTCGGGTTCGGCATCGCGTCTGAACACCCAGCCCCCCGTGGCAACGGTCCCCGAGCTGTATCAATCCCTCGCCGCGCTCCCCCGAGCACGTTTGAAGGGATCGACCGTGCTGCCCGACGGTCCCGGTGGCGGGGCATTGTCCGGACGGGTGAAGGGCAACAGCTGC
>CAZIQV010000339.1:0-1898 GCA_964541275.1 uncultured Chitinophagaceae bacterium
GGTCTCGACCGGCGGCTGACCGACGTGCACGGCGAGGTCATCCGCGAGGTCCTGACTTAAGCACACGCCGGGATTCCTCAAGATTCCCCGGGGGGCTTGGCCGCCGTGTCGGCGCGGCACCGGCGACGCGGTCCGAACCGTCGAAAATCTGCGGAAACGTTGTCAGCCAGTCGTCCGAAGAGACATGCTTTAGACTACGAGGAGTCGCGATTCGACACCTCCGGACGGCTCACTGGCCGTTTTTGGTCTGTCGCTGGTTCGCAACGGAGCCCACCCAGATGTCATGCAACTCCTGCTCCGCACGACAGGCTGACCGGCAATCGCCGGTGAATTTGATCGCCCCGCGTGAAGATCACTGCCGCTCCTTCATGGCCGCGACAGCCGCCTGCCTCATGCTGGCAATGGTTTCTCATCGAGCAGTTCGGGGCTCGGAGACAAATATTCACTTTGATCGCGACGTCCGACCGCTGCTCAGCGAAAACTGTTACGCCTGCCACGGTCCCGGAAAACAGGAGGCTGGCCTGCGGCTCGACGCGGCTGCAACCGCAGCCGCCGTGCTCGAGAGTGGCGCGCGGGCGATCGCGGCCGGAAAGCCCGCGCAGAGCGAACTCGTCACCCGGATCAACGCGTCCGATCCCGATGTCATCATGCCGCCGCCGGAGTCGAACAAGACCCTCTCGGCGGCCGACAAGGATCTGCTCACCCGCTGGATTGCCGGCGGGGCGGCCTACGAGCAGCACTGGTCGTTCCGGCCGATTGTCCGGCCGGCCATGCCGGCAGGCACCCAGCCAAATCCGATCGACCGGTTCATCGCCAAGCGACTCGACACCGCGGCCCTGCCCGTCAACGCCGAGGCCGACCGCCCGACGCTGATTCGCCGGCTCTCTTTTGCGCTCACCGGACTGCCACCGACACCGGAAGAGGTCGATCGCTTTGTCGCCGACGGGCAGCCTGGTGCGTATGACCGGCTGGTGGAACGACTGCTGGCCAGCCCCCACCACGGCGAAGAGATGGCCCGGCACTGGCTCGACCAGGCCCGTTACGCCGACACCCACGGGCTGCATCTCGACAACGAACGGCAGATGTGGCTCTATCGCGACTGGGTCGTCAAGGCCTTCAACGACAACCTGCCCTTTGACCAGTTCACCGTCTGGCAACTCGCTGGCGACCTGCTGCCCGAAGCAACGGCCGAACAGCAGATTGCCACCGGGTTTTCCCGTTGTAACGTCACGACCAGTGAAGGTGGTTCGATCAACGAGGAACTGGTCTTCCGGTACGCCGTCGACCGCACCGCAACGATGACCAACGCCTTCATGGGGCTCACCGGGCAGTGTGCGGTCTGCCACAGCCATAAGTTTGATCCACTCTCACAACGGGAGTTCTACTCGCTCTACGCCTTCTTCAATTCCGCGGCCGATCCCGGCTTTGACGGCAACGTCCTGCGGACTGCCCCGACGCTCGCCGTGCCGGCGGCCGACCAGCGGCAGCAGCGAGCGGCGCTTACCGCCGAAGTGGCCCAGCTTGAGCGAGCGGTCGATGCCGCGGTTGCCGAGGCTTTCCAAGCTGCCGGGTCGCCGTCCACCGCCACCGCAGTCTGGATTGACGACGCCTGGCCCGGGGCAACCGTTGCCCGGCACGGGCCCGATGCCGCTGCGGCCTGGACCCGACGGGAGCCCGCCGGGGAAACCGTGGCCCCTGACGCCGGCGGCGGCCGCTGCCTGGAGGTCGCCGCCGAGCGGCCGACGCAGACCGTGCTGACCGGGCCAGGGCTGGCCCTGACCGTGCCGGAGAAGGCCACGCTGGTTCTTGAGGTCAAACTCGACCCTGACGACACCCCCGGAGCGGTGATGGTGCAGCTGCGGTCAGCCGACTGGAATCACGGCGTCGTCTGGGGCGAC
>CAZIQV010000340.1:0-1890 GCA_964541275.1 uncultured Chitinophagaceae bacterium
CTCATGGAAATCGTTTCGCAATGAGGCCGTTGCTTCGCGGAGTTCGAGAAGCTCGGCATCCCACCCCTGCAGTTCCGCCACGAACGCCGGCCATTCCTCGAAGAGTTCGAGGGTCTGCTCAAGGTCGACGGACGTCTTTGTCGTTTCCGCTTCCGCGGCGGCTCGGAAGCTGCTGACCCGGGCGGCGATGTCATCCTGCCGCCGCCGGCTCGACCAGCGGGACACCTTGCCGATCGCCGCGGTGATGGCGGCTGCCTGCCGGTCGAGTTGCCGCTGCTCGATGGGCAGGACCGGGGCTTCCGCCTCGTAGGTCACCATTTTCTGACGGGCCAACTGCAGGGCGGCCTCGGCCGCCGCCTTTTCCTCGACCGCGGCCCGCGAGAGCACCTTGGCGAGGACCGGGTTGACGTCTTCATTGGCGGCGGGAGGAGGCTTGACCGCCGCAAGCTCGTCCTCGAGTTTGGCGATGGTGCCCGGGAGCTCTTTGGCTTCGGTCCGTCTGCTGTTGATCTGTTCCTGAATCGCCTTCGACCGGCTCGTCACACTGGTGAGGTCGGCCTCGAGCTGCTTCACCACCGCGTCAATTGCTTCGGCCGGGCTTCCCGGACCGACCCCGCCGAGATCGACTGCGATCTTCTCGCCGATGGCGGCCTCGGCTGCCTGCTTGCGTTCGGCCACCGATTCGGCGGCAGCCTTGAGTCGCCGCGTCTGCTCCTCGGCCTGGTCGCGAGCGGCGAGGCTTTTGAGCGTTCCTGTCAGCACCTCTTGGCTGCGGCTGCGGACATCCTCGGGCAACGATTCGTCGTTGCGGATCTCCTCGATGGTTTTTTTGACAGCCAGCGCCTCGGCACGTTCTGCCGGCGGTTCAGTCTTCTGGTTTGGCTCCGGAGCAGACGGTGGCGACGCTGCTGGAGCCGCCTTCTCGGCCGGCGGGGGCTCAGACGCTGGCTGGTCGAGCCGTTGCTCGACAGCCCCCGCGGGCTTTTCACCGGGACCGGCAGGCGGCGCGGCTGGGAGAGGCTTAAGCCGGGGCAGGAAGCCGGCCGGCGGTTGAAACTCAGCCGCGGCGGGACCCGCCGACGCCAGAACGACAAGTGACCCGATGAGGCAGGCGGCGGGCAGCCAGGAAAAATGCCGGCGACGCGAGATCACCATGCCAGCCCTGCCGATTGGCCTCCGGCAAACGCGTCGGGCTTCGAAAAAAAGATCGCGGCTGCGCATGTGAGCAGTCTTGGCACTGGGCGGGATGCCGTCAACTTTTCCGCGGCAGGCAACGCTGCTGCAGGACGGTCTGGACAACTGCCCCGGCGCGAACACCCAGGCAAATGGTTGATCCCGCCGTGAGATGCCGTTAGGGTTTGATGCGACGGGTGTCGCAGGATGGCACTGACAGGACGTTTCACAAACGCGGCTGGCGGGTCGCAGGGTGCCACATGCGAGAACATCCCACCGGGGAGAGGGCGGCAGCATCGACAGGTCACGACGGCGGCTTGCTCTCCTCGACTGCGTCATCGTCTCTGACCCTCGACCTGCTCGAATGCGCACCGCGGCAGCGGCCGCTGGTTGAAGAGGTGCTCGAGGGGCTCACCGAGCAGCAGAAATACCTGCCGGCAAAGCTGCACTACGACCAGCGCGGCAGCCTGCTGTTTGAGCAGATCTGCTCGCTCGATGAGTACTACATCACCCGCACCGAACTGGGCATCATGGAACGAACCGCCCCGGCGGTCGCCGAAGCGCTCGGCGATGGCTGCATGCTGATCGAGCCGGGCAGCGGGGCAAGCCTCAAGACCGACCTGCTGCTCGAGGCGATGAAGTCTCCCGGGGCCTACGTGCCCGTCGACATCAGCCGCGACTTTCTGCTTGAGGCGGCGGCTGCTATTGCGGCGCGGC
>CAZIQV010000341.1:0-1887 GCA_964541275.1 uncultured Chitinophagaceae bacterium
CTGGCAAAGATACCGCTTCCGGCCTTCTCCGGCGGCAAATCTGCCCGCAGCGAGTGCCGCCGCCGCCGGTGGCGGCCGCTGGAAGCAAGACCGGAAACTCCGCTCGCAAGCCAGTTTTCACCGGGCTTCACCCGCGCCGAAAGGTCCGCGATTCCTTCGGGAGCAGGCCTGCTCGATTGCCGGTGGAGCCGGGCCGGACAACCGCCGTGACGAGTCCGGCGGCTGGTCTCCCAGCGGACTCAGGAGAAATCACGATCCGTTGACAGCTCCCATCGACCCCGGGTTGGCGGCCCGCCGATCACTCAATGCCGGTGGGTTGGCACTGCTCGCCAGCCTCCTTGAAACCCCGGCCGACCATGCCGCCGCGGTCCGCCAGATCGGCGGCTGCCGGGTCGTCGACTGCGGCGTCGCCGCGAGCGGGAGCGATGCCCTCGGACTGCTCCTTGCCCGCGTCGCGATGGGGGGCTTGGGCGAAGTCTGGCTTCGGAAGACCGCGGCTGACACGCCGCTGGCCGCCTGCTGGCCAGACTGCCCCTGGCCGATCGTCGAAGTCAGCTCGGAAGAACCGGTCGCCGCCTGCCTCGCCGCCCAGTACGCCGGCTGGAAGATTGCCGAAGCGGGCTACTTCGCCATGGCGAGCGGTCCGCTACGGGCGGCGATCGCCGGCGAGGACCTTTTTGACACCATCGGCTTGCGGGAGCAGCCTGCGGTGGCCGTCGGGCTCCTCGAGGCCGACGGGCTGCCACCGGAGGCGATCTGCCGCAGCCTCGCCGAACGGGCGGGGGTGTCGCCGGAGTCGCTGGTCCTGTTGGTGGCCGCCACCGCCAGTCCGGCCGGGACGCTCCAGGTGGTCGCCCGGTCGCTGGAGACAGCGCTGCATCAACTTCACGAGCGGCGGTTCGATCTCGGGCGGATCATTCGGGGACGGGCCGCTGCCCCGCTGCCCCCGGTGGCCGCCGATAGTCTGGCGGCAATCGGTCGCACCAACGACGCGATCCTCTACGGGGCTTCGGTGCGGCTCGAGGTCGACGGCGACGACGCCAGTATCGACGAGATCGGGCCGCTGGTCGTCAGCGGAAGCTCCCCCGACCACGGCAGGCCCTTCGCTGAATTGTTCGCAGCCGCCGGCGGCGATTTCTACGCCCTCGACCCCGCCCTCTTCGCCCCGGCCGTTGTCGAGTTTTTCAACCGGGAGACCGGCCGTCTGAGCCGCTTTGGTCGGATCGAGCCCGCGGTGGTCGAACGGTCTTTCACCGTGTCGAACTGACCGCTGATGGCAGCCCGGCAACGGATCGCCCTGATCGGAAACGCCGCGAGTTGGCACGCGAGAGAATTGCTGCAGCGGTGCCGCGGCCGCAGTATCGGCAGCCTGGTGACCTGGCCGGAACTGGCGGGCTTCGTCGACGGGAGCGGCGAGCGGTTCCGCCCCGCCGCCGTCGCCGCCGCCGACACGCTGCTCGTCCGCGGGATGCCAGCGGGGTCGCTGGAGCAGGTGATCGGCCGGATGGACATGCTCGGCCGGCTCGCGGCCTGCGGCCGGCGGGTGGTCAATCCGCCGGCGGCTCTCGAGGTGGCGATCGACAAGTATCTCGCGACCGCCCGGCTTGCTGCCGCGGGGCTCCCGGTGGTCCCATCAGCGCTGGTGCAGAGCCCCGGGCAGCTCGAGCAAGCCCGCGAAGCACTCGGCAGCCGGCTCATCGGCAAGCCGCTGTTCGGCGGCAACGGCCGCGGCATCTGCCGAATCGACCCCGGCGGCGGGCTTCCGGAGTTCCTCGGCAGCCAGGGCGCGGTGCTCGTGCAGCGGGAGATCCCACATGCCGGCTGGGACGTCCGCGTCCTGATCGTCGGCGAACGGGCCTTTTCGATGAGGAGGATCGCCCCCGCCGC
>CAZIQV010000342.1:0-1864 GCA_964541275.1 uncultured Chitinophagaceae bacterium
TTGTCGCCGGAAGAACCTCCGAGAGGGCCAGGATCAGCGAATCTGGCGACCTCGGTGCCAGGCGGCCGGCGTGGGATGGTGCCGCCGCCGAAATTTTCCTCCGCTCACTAAGATTTTTCGTGGAACTACGATTCATTTGTAGCGGCCGCAGCCTCAGTCGATCCAAAGCTCCAATGCCTGCCACCGTCGAAAAGCTGTCGCAGAAAACCCGCCAGGCAATCCTGGTGAGGCAGGCGTCTGGTTACGTCGAATTGGCAGAACTCGGCTGCCTTGCCGAGCGGCCGGTTTCGGAGGCGACCGGACGGCTGCTGTGGCGGGCGATCGGCCTGCTCGATGAGTTGCCGGAAGAAAACCGATGGCACGGCGACCCGCTACTCTTGCGGGCCGAAGCGTTGCGTTCGCTCGGCCGGTTCACCGAGGCCCTGCCCCATTTCGAGGTGGTTGTTGACGAAGCGGCCGGATCGACCGCCGGCTGGCTGGGGCTCGGCTGGTGCCTGAAGCGGCTCGGCAGGCTTGATGACGCAATCACCGCCCTCACCCGGGGACTCAGCGGATGCCCGGATGAACCGATCCTCGCCTACAACCTTTCGTGCTACCACTCGCTGGCCGGCAACGTTCCCGAGGCGGTGAATTATTTGACGCGGGCAATCGCTTCCGACGACCGGTTTCGCAGCCTGACGACAGCCGAACGCGACTTCGACCCGATCCGCGACGACCCCCGGTTTGTCGCCCTGATCGAAGAACAGGTATAACCCGGCGGCGATCTGAGGCGACCATCGGCGGGGAGCGATGCCGGACCTCAGTTGCGGCTGACCGGGAGGTTCTCACCAAACAGCCTGCTTGCGGCGTGTTGCTGCCGCGAACGGTGCGTTTCTGGTTCGCGATGTGAGGGAATGCCCGGCAGGCGGCGGTGCCGGGCAGCCACGCCGGGTGGCGGATGATTTTGGAGATTCGCCAGGGATTGGCGGCCAACAGCTATGACGCACCCGGCGCTTCAAGACGTCATCGCGCTTTTGGGACATCCGGCGGCCGGGACACCGGCGCAGTTTCTCTTTGAACGGGTTGTCGCCCGCGACTCGCTCGACTGGCAGTTCGTGACGCTTGAGGTTGAGCCCGGACAGCTTGCCGATGCCTTCGCCGGCCTCGCAGCAATGCATTTCCACGGCTGCCTGCTGGCCGGGGGCCTGCAGCAACCGGCCGTCGACCTGCTGCCGGCGGTCAGTCCGACGGCCCGCTTTGCCGGCGGCTGCAATCTGGTCGAACGGACCCCCGACGGCTGGTTCGGCCACCTGACGCTGGGCCGGGGGCTGCTTGAGGCCGTGCGGCTGCATGCTGACCCGGCAGCCACGGCGGCAGTTCTCGTCGGCAGCGGCCTGTTGGCCCGGGCAGCGGCGTTGGAGCTGACCCTCGCCGGCGTGCCCGAAATCATCGTGGCCGATCCCTGGGATGCCGACGGCGCGGCGTTGGCGGCTGCGATTGCAGGGCTCGAAGGCGGCCGCTCGGCGTTGCTTTCAGCAGCGTCAGAGCTGGTCATTCCGACGCGGGCGGGGTTGGTCGTGGTGGCCGAAGAGCGGCGGCCTTTCCCCGCGGCCTGCCGGCTTGAGCAGCTGCGGGAAGATCTGGTCGTCGTCGATGCCTCGCTCGACCCGAAGGCTTCGCCGGTGCTCGCCGCAGCCGCCGACACCCGCGCCTGCCGGGTCGACGGGCTGGAAGTTGCCACGGCGTGCCTGGCGATCGATTTTCAGCGGTTGACCGGCATCGAATCGGACGCCGAGTTGCTGCGGGACGCACTCGACGAGTTTCTCGATTGCTAGGTTCTGTCTGAAAAGGCTACCGTTGGCCCGAGAGCGAGCTGCTTTGGCCT
>CAZIQV010000343.1:0-1862 GCA_964541275.1 uncultured Chitinophagaceae bacterium
ATCGACCTGACGCTCCGCGATGCCCCGAACGATCAGCTCAGCTGTTTCTATCCCGGGGGAGGCGGGCACGCCTATCGGTTCCGGGCGGCTGGTACTCCACGGACCTCGGTGGGCGAAGCCGACCAGCCGCTAATCCTGCGGGGGGCCGCGGTCTCACTCGACCTGCGGGCTGAAGCCTCGGCCGGCAAGCCGCAGGTCGATCTGACCTACACGCTGCGGGACGGCGAGGACTTTCTGGAAATTGTCAGCGTCTACCGGAACCCGCATGCCGAGCCGATCAAAGTGGCGGTGCGGGACCTGACCCGCGCCGACCGCACCTTCGTCTCCGGAACCGACCCGGCTCGCAATGCTGTCTGGTGGGACGACAGCTTCTTTCGCCAGGCCTACATCCTGGTGCCCGACGGCACCGGGATCGTGTTTGACCAGCAGCAGGCGGGAAAGCCCCGGCCGGTGCGGGCCGCCGTCGTCTATCAGCCTGGCGAGGTCACCCTTCAGCCCGACGGGGAACTGACGATTCGCCGCCGGCTCATCCCCGCCGGCAATCTCGTCGCCGCGCGGGCGGCGGCCGCCGCCTTCGCCGGGGAATCATTGCAGCCGGTCGCGCTGGTCGTCAGCGACCCCGACGGGCCGGTCGCCGCGGCGGAGGTGCGGCTGGAAGGGGACGGGCAGACCTACGCCAGCGGGCGGACTGCTGCCAACGGTCAACTCGCCGCCGAACTCCCCGCGGCGGGGGCAGCCTGGCGGTATACCGTGTCGGCAGTTGGCCGCGGGGAGGTTTCCGGCGACCTGTCGCCGGCCGAACTGGCGGCGGGCCGGATTGCGATCGACCTGCCGGCGGCGGGCTACGTCGTTGCCCGGGTCACCGATGCGGCGGACGGCCCAATTCCCTGCAAGGTGCAGTTTCGGCCGCATGCTGATCCGAAGTTTGCTGATCCGGCGGCCCGCTTTGCTGACCCGGACTTTGGTCCTGACAGCAGCCACACCGCCGTCAAAAACCTCGTCTACAGCCACTCCGGCCAGTTCCGCCAGCCGCTGAGCCCCGGCGAGTACGACGCCATCGTCAGCTATGGGCCCGAGTACGACGTGGCGGTGGTGCCCCTGACGATCGTCCGGGGCGAGGAGACACCGCTGGCAGCGAAGCTCCGTCGGTCGGTCGACACAACCGGCTGGGTCAGCGGCGAGTTTCACAGCCATGCCAGCCCTTCGGGCGACAACACCACCAGTCAGTTTGGTCGGGTGCAGAACCTGCTCTGCGAGCAGATCGAGTTCGCCCCCTGCACCGAGCACAACCGGATTTCGTCATACCGGCCGCATCTCGAGCGACTCGGGGCGACCGGGCTGATGGCGACCTGCAGCGGCATGGAGCTGACCGGCAAGCTGTTGCGGGTCAATCACCAAAATGTCTTTCCGCTGATCGAGCGACGGCATCAGCAGGATGGCGGCGGCCCGACGGTGAACAACGACAGCCCTCTGGCCCAGATCGAACGGCTTGCCCTCTGGGATGAGGAGAGCGAGAAGCTGATCCAGATGAACCATCCGAACCTCCCGCAGATTCTCGGCGACCGGGATCTCGACGGCGTGGCCGATTCGGGGTTTGAAAAGATGTTCGGCTTCGTTGACGTGATCGAGGTCCATCCGCCGGCTGAGATCTTCAGCAAGCCGGCCTCCCTCGAAGCGGCCCGCAAGGACTTCAACACGATCTTCAACTGGCTGCAGATGCTCAACCTCGGCTACCGGCTGGCCGGGGTGGTCAACACCGATGCCCACTACACCTTCCACGGTTCGGGCTGGCTGCGGAATTACATCAGGAGCAGCACCGACAATCCGGCCGAGATCGACACCCTTGAGATGGTGCGGGCCTC
>CAZIQV010000344.1:0-1849 GCA_964541275.1 uncultured Chitinophagaceae bacterium
GGATCTCACCAAGGCCGGGATCACCACCGCGGCCATCCATGGCAACAAGTCGCAGGCCCAGCGGGAGCGGGCCCTGGCGGCCTTCAAGTCGACGCAGCCGCCGGTCCTGATCGCCACCGACATCGCCGCCCGCGGCATCGACGTCGACGAGGTCGCCCACGTGATCAATTACGAACTGCCCCACGAGCCAGAGACCTACGTCCACCGCATTGGCCGTACCGGCCGGGCCGGCCAGACCGGTGCCGCGGTCAGCTTTTGCGACGGCGACGAGCAGGCCCGGCTGGTGGCGATTGAGCGGCTGCTCCGCCGGGTGATTCCCGCCCGCAACGAGCGGCCGGCTGCGTTTGCAGGAGGGGCAACTGCCGCAGTCGAGTCGG
Organism: uncultured Chitinophagaceae bacterium; assembly: GCA_964541275.1. GTDB lineage: Bacteria > Planctomycetota > Planctomycetia > Pirellulales > UBA1268 > UBA1268. Next base: position 378 of record CAZIQV010000344.1, read on the forward strand.
GCAGCGGCCCGAGGCATCGAGCGCGTCGGGGCCGCACGGCCCACGGCGGAAGCGGAGGCCGACGGCGAAGCGGATCAACCGGCAAGGCGACCCGACGACCGACTCGGGCGATGCCAGTGGACCGGGCTGGCCTCGCTGAGATGGCCTCAGCGTCGACCCCCCCGAGGGTGACTGCACCGGCCGCAACCGGCGGGTCGCCCCGCAGCCGCCGGCACCGCCGGGCGCTTTGACTATCCGTGGAAAAAGCCCTCCATGGCCATTGCCCGCGAATGCGGGCGAACGATCGTCCACTTGGGCAACCCGCCGTCAAACGACTCTAGGTCAGTCCCAGAACCGCGCTGCACGGCCGTCGTTCCTGCCGCGAAAGTGCCACCAACGGGTCACTGGCTGCGCCGACTCAGCCAGATCGGCCAGCTGGTCGAGCGACTCGACGACAACGCTTTGATTGCCAGGGTGGGCATCGAGCCGGGACGCGGCGAGCACGAGTCGTTCAACCTCGGCAGGATCGGCACCGGCTCTGGCGGCCTTGCGGGCGGCACGCCACAGCCGAATCACAAACAGCCGCAGTCGCCACCACGAGAGTTTGGGTTCCTGCCCTCCGCGAGGCCGCAGGAACTCAATCAGCCGGGCGAGATCCCGAGCCAGGGCCAATGGCTGGTCCGCTTGGTTCGATCGGGAACGCAGCAGTCGCGGGAGCCGGTCGGCGTCGCTCAGGGGGCTGAGACGCTTGAGACCTCGGGCTTCCGCAGAAGCAGCGTCCAGATCGAAACAGCCCGGCCCGCCGAGCATTGTCGGGGCATCCGCGTCCTCTTCGATGTCATTCATGAACTCCCCGAGATCGACATCCCAGGGCCTGACCTCGTCGCCAGTGAAATCCAGTCCGCCCTCGAGCAGGCAGCTCGAACCGCCGCTCACCACCGATCCGATGTCAGTATCAGCAGTGCGACTGTCGATGAGCATGCCCGACCCCTCAACGAGCCGGGCCGTTTCAGCAGTCACGGATCCCGGAGTCAGGGATTCCAGGTCAAGATCATCCGCGAACGTTCCGCCGGCAACCGGCTGAACCACCCGGCGAAGCGGTTGCTGTCGGGGCATTTCCTCCGCTCGCTGAGGATCGACCGCAATCAGAGCGGTGAACCGGCAGAGAACGCCAAAGTCCTGCGAAAGTGCGGTGATCGTGCGGCGGAGTGGATCGAGCTCCGCTCGCCGCGTGGTCAGCTCGTAGCGATCCTCGAGCTGGCGGAGAAATGATCGCGCCCAGAGGCTGCCGTGGCCGCTCACCCGGGTGGCAACCGCCTCTCCCCGGGAAGTCCAGCCCCGGGCTTGCGAATCCCGGCCGGCGACGGTCAGGGCGGTGGTCCGGTGCGCAGTGATGGTGCCGCGATACCGTCCGCGGATGACCAGCGGCAGGCCGGCAACCAGATCGGGGAGCCGCGCCGGGGTGACCGTTTCGCGGAGCAGGTCGATGCCCT
>CAZIQV010000345.1:139-1845 GCA_964541275.1 uncultured Chitinophagaceae bacterium
CTGCTGACAAAAAGCCTGCTGACAAAAAGCCTGCTGACAAAAAGCCTGCTGACAAAAAGCCTGCTGACAAGCCCAAGCCCGCTGACAAGCAGCCCCCCAAGCCCAAGGCCGCCGCCAAGCCCGCCCCGGCGGCCAAGCCGGCAGCGAAGCCGGAGAAACCATGATTCAATCGTCCCCAGAATCCTCAGTGTCTCGGCGGGCCGGCTGGGCGGTCGCAATCGCTTGCCTTTGCAGCGGGCTCTGCGTCGGAGTCCTCCTTGGCCTGACGGGCGCCCGCGGGCGGGGGGTCGAGATGCCCCCGCCGGTGTTGCAGGCGATGACCGCGGCGGCCGATGAGCAGTTCGCCGTCTGCACCGCGACCCTTAGCGGCGGACTCGGCGGCGGAACCGAAGGGTTCTTCATGCTCGATTTTCTCACGGGTGATCTCTCCGGGGGCGTGCTGAACCCCGCGACGTCAAAGTTCGGCGTCAGCTACCGGCACAACGTGCTCGGCGATCTTGGCTTCCAGCCAGGCCAGGCGAAGGACCCGCGATTTCTGCTGGTGGCCGGGCAGGCCGACCTCCGCCGGGGCCGGGGATCGCTGGCCCCGACGGTGCTCTACGTCACCGACTGCTCCTCGGGAACGACGGTCGCCTACGGCATTCCCTACTCCGCCCAGAACGTGGCCGGACCACTGCCCCTGATGCCGCTGGATGTCGCCCGGCCGCGGGGAGGCGGGCCGCAGCCATGACCAACGACCCGCCGGCCGCGACGGTCGCGGTTTCGGTCAACGGCGTCGCTCGCGATGTCGCCGCCGGCAGTACTGCCGCTGACCTTGTTGTCGCCCTCGGGTGTGCGGGCCGACCGGTCGCGGTGGAAGTCAATGAACAGGTTGTGCCGCGGGCCGACCTCGGTCGTCGGCAGCTCGCCGCCGGCGACCGGCTGGAGATCGTGACCCTCGTCGGCGGCGGCTGAGTGACGGTGTGTTCGTGCGATGCGCAACAGGAGCGAGATGCCAGCGATGACTCAGCAGGCAGCAGCGGCGGCGGACCCGGGTGACGCGCTCGACGTCGGCGGCTTCAGACTCGCCAGCCGGCTGGTGGTCGGCACCGGCAAATATGCCAGCCATGCCGAGATGGCCCGCTGCCTCGAGGCCAGCGGCACCGACTGCGTCACCGTCGCCGTGCGGCGGGAGCGGCTGGTCAACGCCGCCGGGGAAAACATTCTCGACCATCTCAAGCTCGATCGCTACACGCTGCTGCCCAACACGGCGGGCTGTTTTTCAGCCGACGACGCGGTTCGGGTTGCCCGACTTGGCCGTGAACTGCTGCGAGATCTGGGAAACCCCGGCAGTGAATGGGTGAAGCTCGAGGTGCTCGGCGACCAAAAGACCCTGTTGCCCGACCCGGTTGGCACCCTCGCGGCAACCGAGCGGCTGGTGGCCGACGGCTTCACGGTGTTGGTGTACACCAGCGACGATCCGGTGGTGGCCCGCCGGCTGAAGGAACTCGGCGCTGCCAGCGTGATGCCGGCCGGCAGCCCGATCGGCTCCGGCCAGGGCATCCTCAACGCCAATAGCCTGCGGATCTGCCTGGAGTATCTCAAGGATGGCGACCCCGACTATCCGGTGATCGTCGACGCCGGCGTCGGCACCGCCAGCGACGTGGCCGCAGCCATGGAACTGGGCATGGATGGCGTGCTGCTCAACACCGCCATCGCCCACGCGG
>CAZIQV010000346.1:0-1837 GCA_964541275.1 uncultured Chitinophagaceae bacterium
GCCAAAAGACGTTGCCGGGATGGGTCGGCTCTTCGGTGAAGCTGCCGGTGTCGTGCCCGTAGAAGATCGGGCCACCAAAGGCGACATGGTCGGCCGCGTCACCGTCGCACCGCAGGGTCATGTGCCGTCCCGTCAGCAGGAACTGGAATGCGCCCGAACCGGGCTCGCCGATCAGCGCGACACTCTGGGAATGGCCGAAGCCGCCGCAGTCATCCTCGAGTTGTCGATCGAACCGCGGCTGCCAGGCGGGAGTGATCAGACCCTCGAAGATCTCGCGGATCAGTTCCTGCTGCTCGCCGGTGAAAAAGTCACCGGCGATCTCGGGCTTCGTCGCTTGCCAGTTGTTGGCAACGCGGGTCCGGAGCAGGCCGAACCTCGGATGCCGGTAGTCCCAGGGAACGCAGACCTGCTGCCGCTGCTGCTCGGAAAGCGAGGCATGGAGCCTGCCGGCGAGGGTTTCGGCGTCCGGAGCGGCAGCCGGCTCCGCGGCGAAGAGTTCCGGTCGGCTGCCGCCGGGAACGATGCCGGCGATGCCGGTCCCCGCGGCAACGGTCGAGATGTGGTGCAGCAGACTTCGGCGAGAAAGCGGCCGAGCCGCTGGGGCAGCGGGAGATGGCATTGGGGGAACTCCTCGGGAAATGGGGCAGCGAACGGGTGCCGGCGGCCACTGTTGAAAATGTACCAAAGCCGCCAGCTGCCGGCTCACCGCCGCCGCTGGCAGCCGGGGCAGAAAAAGGTGGACCGCTGGGCCTGGATGATGCGGCGGATCGCTGCCCCGCAGCGGAAGCAGGCCTGATCTGCGCGGCCGTACACCTGGTGGCAGCGTTGGTACCGTCCCGGCCGGCTGTCGGCGGTGCGATAGGTTTCGTCGCCGATCGACGAGCCCTCCAGCCGGATCGCCCGCCGCAGAATGCGCCGGCCGGCCGCGGCGATGGCGGCGCAGGCGTCGCGGCTGAGCCGGCAGCAGCGGCTGCGGGGATCGATGCCGGCGGCGAAGAGGATCTCGGCGGCGTAAATGTTGCCGATGCCGGCGGTCACCCGTTGGTCGAGCAGCGCCTGCTTGATCGATCTCCGCGAGCCGCGGATCGCCGCGGCGAGTTCGGGCCCCCGCAGCGTCAGGCTGTCCGGGCCGACCGCCGGAGGCCCGCACCGCCGCGCGAAGTCGGCGGCGGCGAGGAGCCGGATGGTGCCGAGCCCCCGACGGTCCCAGAAAATCAAGGGCGGAACCGCAGCGGCAAAGTGCATCGTCATCCGCACATGGGTCTCGCTCGGCGGCGGCACCCGGAGCAACAGGCCGGTCATCCGCGGCTCGATCACGAGTCGCTCGGCCCCGGTCTGCGACTCGAGGTCGAGCTGCAGCACAACCCGTTTGCCAGCCCGGCTGATGGCGGCGATCCGCCGGCCAACGAGTCGGCCCGCCAGCCGCCCGGCAGCCGGTTCGATTGTCAGCGGCCGTCGGGTGCGCCGGGCGAAGTCGACCGCCGCGATCGGCAGGCCGACGACTCCGGCGATGCCCCGACACATCGTTTCGACTTCTGGGAGTTCGGGCATCGGCGGGTTCCCGGAAACGGCCGGAACTGCGGCGGCGGAGCGGGCTGCCGCCGTCGTCAGGCTACAATGTTGCGGCGACTGGCCAAGACCGCGGCCGCAGCCGCTGCTAGGATCGTGCCCGCCACTCCTCCCCGTCCGGAACAGCCCATGTCTTCCGCCGCCGCTCCCTCCCTTTCGCAGGTTCCCGACGCCCTTGGCCGGTTTGGCCGGTTCGGCGGCCGGTATGTTCCCGAGACCCTTTCGGCGGCGCTCGATCAATTGCAGACGGCGTATGACGAAGCGATTG
>CAZIQV010000347.1:0-1820 GCA_964541275.1 uncultured Chitinophagaceae bacterium
TGCCGGCCAATCGAGATTGGGGCGGAGTCCCTTCTGCGCCGCCATTAGGGCCTCCAGCCGCTCCGCCAACTGCTCGAGTTGCCGGTGGAACTCGGCAACTCCGTCGGTCCGGATCAATTCGCGGCAGACGTCTTTGAGCAAAACCGCCCGCACGTCGCCCGCTTTGTACACGCGGTGGCCAAAGCCCATCACCACCCGCCGGGCTGCCAGTTGCTCTGCGAGCCAGGGCTCCACCCGGTCGCTGCTGCCGATGTCGCCAAGTTGTTCGAGAACTTTTTCGTTGGCTCCACCGTGCAGCGGCCCTTTGAGGGCCCCGATTGCCGCGGTGACGGCTGAATGCATGTCGGCCCCGGTCGAGGCGACGGTCCGGGCCGCGAAGGTCGAGGCGTTGAACTCGTGCTCGGCGTAGAGGATGAGCGTCGTGTTGAAGGCCCGCGTCTCGGCGGCCGTCACTCGCCCCCCGCGGAGTCGGCTCAGCAGGGCTGTGGCGAGCGGCGCGTCAGGCCAGGGTTCAGGGACGCGATTGCTCACGAGGTCGACCCAACCTGCCAGGGCCGCGGGGACCTGTCCAAGGAGCCGCTCGGCAATGCCGATCTGCGTCTCCACCGCGGTCCGATCGGCCGGCAGGTTCGGGCCGTTGTCGGCGGCCAGCTGGCCGAGCAGGCTGACGACGGTTCGCAGGGCATCCATCATCGACGCCTGCGGGGCCGCCTCGGCGAGCCGGGCGAGAAGCTCGCTGACCACCGGCGGCAGGGAACGGGCGGCCTCTCGAATGCGGCCCGCAAACGCCTCGAGTTCAGCCGCCGTCGGCAGCCTGCCCCAGAGCAGCAGGTGGGCGACCTCTTCGAAGCTGCCGTTGACCAGGTCGTCAATCGCATAGCCGCGGTAGCGAAGCGTTCCTGTCAGCGAGCAGATGGCGGTGCGGCCGGCGGTGACACCGGCAAGGCCGCGGGATGGCGTGGAGGGGGGCGGGGCTGCCGGCATCGATCATTCGCTCGCGGGGGTCGGGGTCGGAGAGTCACTGGTGCTGGTGAACCGATGCCGCCACGCCTCGGGGTCGGCCGGATCGTAGTCGAGAAGGTCGTAGAGTTCCTCGCGGGTCTGCATCAGATCGAGCAGTCCCTCTTGGCTCCCCTCGTCGGCGAGCAGTTCGAGGCCGACCTCGATTGCCTTCATCGCCAGCCGCAGCAACGTCACCGGATAGAGGACCGCGGCAAAGCCGAGGTCGCCCAACGCAGTGATCGTCAGCAGCGGGCTGCGGCCAAACTCGGTCATGTTGGCCAGCCCGACGCTGTCGGTCGCGGTGAGAAAGCGGCCGACCTCGGCAAACTCCTCTCGACTCGCCAAAGCCTCGGGGAAGAGCCAGTCGGCGCCTGCCTCGCGGTAGGCCGTGAGTCGGTCGAGGCACTCGGCGACCGAGGCGACACCGCGGACGTCGGTCCGGGCGATGATCACCGTTTCCGGAGACCGTCGGGCCTCGCAGGCAGCGGCGATCTTGTCGGTCATCGCGGCAGCGCTGATTACCCGTTTGCCCGCGAGATGGCCGCAGCGTTTGTCCGACTGCTGATCCTCAATCTGGATCGCCGCCGCACCGGCCGCCTCGAGGCGGCTGACGCAGTCGGCGACCGCCTCCGGGCCGCCAAAGCCGACGTCGGCATCGACGATCAGAGGGATTTCGATGCTCCTGACGAGCCGGGCGGTCTGGTCGCAGAGTTCCGCCAGCGAAATGAGCCCGATGTCGGGGACTCCCAGCAGGCCCGCAGACAATGCCGCCCCCGACAGGTACGGGGGAAAGAGAAGCTTCTCGACGAATACCAGGG
>CAZIQV010000348.1:0-1811 GCA_964541275.1 uncultured Chitinophagaceae bacterium
GAGAAAGTCGCCCCAGGCATCGATGATCGCCTTTTCGATGATCGCCAGTTGGGCCAGTTTTTCTTCGTCGCGGCCATGGTGGCTGAGGGCGTGGTACCCCTGCTCGACACCGTCGATCGGCACCACGCCCCCGCTGCCACCGAAATGGCAGACGATGAAGCGGGAGGAGTCGGTCGCGAGTGCCAGCCGAATCATGTCGCTCATCAACCGCTGCCGGGCGATGAAGTCGTTGGGGTTGCCGACGTCGACCGGCTTGGCAATGTCAACCTTCGGTTTCGGTTTCCGGGTCCAGGCTTCACTGGCCGCCAGCCGCTTTTCGAGATCGCGGACGCTGGTGAAATAGGCGTCGAGCCGGTCCCGGTCGCCAACGCCGAGCCGCCGCTCGAGTGCCCGCGTGTCGTCAGCGACAACGTCCATGATGCTGCGGCCCTCGCGGGCCCGCTGCCGCTGCCGCCGCTGCTCGGCCGGGGAATCGGCGATGAACAGCCGGGAGAATAACCGGGACGGCGATGACTCGGCCGGAATCATCGAGCCGTTCTCGGTGTAGGACGGACTGTTGCTGCCCGAAAGCGCCAGCACCAAGGAGGGGAAGCGGGTTTCGTGGCCAAGATGCTTGGCAAGGAGCTGGTCGATTGAGATCGAATTGCCCGTCGGCACCCCGCTGACCATCGGGGCCGCCGACAGCAGGCTCGCCTCCGCTCGATGGCCACCGCGAACGTCCGGATGGGACGAGCCTGAGACCACCGTGAAGGCATCCCGCAAATCGTCGCAATCTGCGAGATAGGGCGACGAGCGGTAGTCGACTCCCGTCTCCTGGGGGTTGAGGTTGTCGGCAATCAGGCCAAGACCGAGGGTCATCGCCACAAACCGCCGCGGAGCGGACGACGCAGCCGCTCCGAAAGCAGGCTGCATCGCCGAGAGCCACGGCATCGCCATCGCCACGCCCGCACCCCGCAGCAGGCAGCGGCGGTCGATCCGTTGTTGAAAGTCGAAGGCGACCTGTCGCTGCATCTGAAAATCTCCGGAAAATGCTTGTTTAAAGCGATGTCGAAACGCTGCCGCGTCTTACGCGGACGCCGGGATCAGGGCCGATCAAGAAAGCAGGCAGAAGCAGTCATCACCAGCCGCCGACGGGCGGCTCCCTCCCGGCGACGGGGCCCCACGCCTCATTTTGAGAGAAACAGCGGGCTCGTCACCACCGCCTTGATCAACGACCGCAGCCCGTAGTTCTCCGCTGCCGCCTCGGCAACGATATCGGACAGCGGCTGCCGGTCGGCGAAGGTCAGTTCTCCGCCGGTGCCGTAGACGAGCAGATGGCCTGCAAAGTTGCGAGCCAGCCGGTTCTGATCGGTCGCCAGCAGTCGCTTGAGTTCATCGCTGTCGGCAAACGAGCGGCCGTCGGGAAGCTGATCGCCAGGTTCGACCGCCGGGCCCCGTTGAAGCCCCCCCTTGGCCGCTACGAGATAGCGGTCCCGCCAGCGACCGGCAGGATCGAACGACTCCAGGGCAAAGCCGTACGGGTCCATCTGCCGGTGGCAGCCGGCGCAGGCCGCATCGGCACGATGCCGTTCGAGCTGCTCCCGAATCGTGGTCGCGCCGCGAATGTCCGGCTCGATCGCCGGAACCCCCGCCGGCGGCGGCGGAATCTTCACCCCAAGCAGCCGCTCGGCCACCCAGCCGCCGCGGACGACCGGCGAGGTCGTGCTGCCGTTGGCGGTCACCTTGAGGATCGCCCCCTGCGTCAGCACGCCGCCGCGGTGGGACGAAGCCGGCAGACTGATCCGCTGGAGTGCATCACCGCGAACGCCGCC
>CAZIQV010000349.1:0-1808 GCA_964541275.1 uncultured Chitinophagaceae bacterium
CGAAAACTCTGGACCTGACGGCCCGCGTATTCCCGCAGACTGTCAGCGGTATAAGACAGCCCAGGACCTTCCGAGATTCAGCTGCCCTCGGTGGCATCACGACCGTTTCCCGCCAAAAATCGTTTCCCGCCAAAAATCGTTTCCCGCCAAAGACAGAGGTCCGCGCGAAGACCCATCGACCGCGGCAGACTGCCGACGGCGGCACAACGCGTTGAGGGATGAGCTTGAAAACGCATGACGGTTGAACCAACACCCCACCCGTCCCCGACGGCCCGGGCAAGCACCGCGACGCGACTGGCGGTTGCCGGTGGCCTCGCCGCCATCGGCCTGCTCGCACTGGCGGTCGACCTGCCGGTCGCCGGCTGGTTTCGGGACCATCGGCTGCCAAAGGAACTGGCCCGGTACCTCAACTTCACCGAAGTCTTCGGCCATGGCATCGGCGTCGCGGTGATCATGGTCGGCGCCTTTTCGCTTGACAGGTCGCTGCAGTTTCCGTCGCTCAACTGGCCGGCTATCCGCTGGCCGACCTTTCAGCCATCGGTCGCCCGGCGGCACGCGGCTCGGATGCTCGGCGGTCTGGTCGCCGGCCCCCTCACAGTGCTGCTGCTGAAGCAGTTGATCGACCGGGTGCGGCCCCGGGCCGCCGACTTGACCGCGGCCGTGTCGGCGGTTGACACCTTTGGCCGGGGCCTGCTGGCGGACGCCGCGGGCGGGGGAAGCGACCTGCAGAGCTTCCCCTCGGGCCACTCCGCCACAGCGGCGGCGCTGGGCAGCGTGCTGATCTGGAAATACCCCCAGGGCCGCTGGTTTTTCCTTGTGCTGACAGTGAGCGCCTGCCTGCAGCGGATTGCGTCTTCGGCTCATTACCCGAGCGATGCCTGCATCGGGGCGGCAATCGGCGTTGCCGGGGCCGCGATCGTCCTCGGCGGCGAGCCAGCGCCGGTAGCAGCCGCACGCTCGACCGCAGAACGCTTGCCTGCCGGGCGGGATCGGCTGCCGCCGAGAAGCGCCAGTCACAGCCCGGGCACGTAAGGACTGGCTGCCGGCGGAGAGAGGCCGCGAAAAAATCAGCCACCGCTTGGCATTTTCGCCGCCCGGCGTCGGAACTTCATTGACGGCCACGCTCCGGAGCCGCGGTTGGGGAAGGTTTTTCCCCGAGACTGCCGCAGGCACTGCTACGCCCGGCAACTTTCACTCCCGGTCTGGTATGCTTCGTCTCGCAGGCTCAATCTTCTTCTGCCCCCGACCCACCGCTCCGCCACCTCACCCATGCCCCCAGCGAAACGCGCGAAAAAAGCGACCCGCAGCAAGACGTTGCCATCCTCCGCGACCGACAAGCGGATTCTGCTCGTCGATGACGATGCCGAAATCATCGAGTCGATGCGGACCGTGCTCGAAGCGAAAGGCTATACGGTGCTGATTGCCCGGGACGGCAACCAGGGCGTGGCACTTGCGGAAAAGGAGCTTCCAGATCTCCTGGTCCTCGACATGATGATGCCAAAACGCAGCGGCTTTCTCGTGCTCGAGCGACTTCGCCGCGGGCAGCAAAAGCCACTGCGGATCATCATGGTGACCGCCAACGAGGGCAGCCGGCACAAGGCCTACGCCGAAATGCTCGGCGTCGATGACTATATTCGCAAGCCATTTGCCATGGATCGGCTGCTCGAGAGCGTGCAGAAACTGCTCGCCTGATGCGGGCAGAGCATGCCAACGCTGGCTGCCCAGTCGCCGCAGGCTCGCTAGATTCCGCTTGGCGGGAGTTTGGGTTTCTCGGTCGCTGGCCGACAAAAAGTCGGGTTTGTGGTCTG
>CAZIQV010000350.1:0-1804 GCA_964541275.1 uncultured Chitinophagaceae bacterium
CGATGGCGGCGGCGATCCCTACCGTCACCAGCAGCCCGGCGGGGTCGGCGGATGTTCGGTACGGGCGGCGGCATGGCGGCATGGGGACCCGACGGCCGAAGTGCGGGGTGACGGCAACAATGGGTCGGGAACGTAGGGTGGGCAGCGACCCGGGGTCAAGCTGCATCTCCGCCGGCCGCGCGGATGGCATTGCGGAAGACCGCCAGGCCTGCCCCCTCGTCGGAGGGGTCTAGGCGGCCGACCCAGGCCGGATGTTGGGTCGCCTCGATGAACCGCTCGGGGTGGGGCATCAGGCCGAGAATTCGCCCGGTCGGATCGCAGACCCCGGCGATGTCGCGAGTCGAGCCGTTGGGGTTGGTCGGCGTTCCGGCGGCATCGGCGGCGTACCGCAGCACCAGTTGGCCCGCCTGGTCGAACGCCTCGAGGGCCGGCTCGTCAGCGGTGACGAATCGGCCCTCGGCGTGGGCGACGGGCAGTTCGAACCGGCTGAGTCCCTCGAGAAAAGGGCAGCCCGCGGCCTGGGACTGCAGGTGCACCCAGCAGTCGACGAACCGGCCGGAGGTGTTGGGAGCAAGCGTCGCCCGGGGTCGGCCGGCCTCGTCTGGGGCCAGCAGCAAGCCGGTCTGCAGCAGGACCTGAAAGCCGTTGCAGATTCCCAAGATCAGTCCTCCGCGGTCGTGAAACCGCTGCAGGGCGTCGCCGAGTCGGGCTGCCAGTTCGACCGCCAGGATGCGGCCGCTGGCGATGTCATCGCCGTAGGAGAAGCCGCCGGGGATGCAGAAGATCTGGAAGTCGTCGAGCAGCGCGGGCCTGGCGGCGAGGGCCTGCACCTGCAGCCGTCGGCTGACGCCACCGGCGCGTTCAAAGGCGTGGGCGGTCTCGTGGTCGCAGTTGGTGCCGGGACCACGCAGCACCAAAGCGCGGGGGGCGAGCATGGGGAGGAGCCTCGGGAAGCGAAGGGGAAGGGAATGAGAAACCAGCAGTCCATTGCATCAGCCGGCTCCGGCCGTCTGGCTCTCGCTCAACGACCGCCAGGCAGCGGCGAGCGTCGCGACCGGGACCGCCGCGACCTCCGTCTCCCCGACCCGCAGGGTCAGGCGGCTGTCGTCGGTGACCCGCCCGATCCAGGCCCAGGGCAGGTCGCCGCAGCCGGCGGCGAAGGCCTCGGCCGCCTCCTCGGGAACCTCGCAGAGAAACCGGCCGGGGGTTTCGCCGGCGGCGACCGTCAGCTGCGTTTCAAGGTCGATCGCGGTCACCGCGGGAGTGTCGGCGGCCCGCGGCACGGCGGCGAGATCGACCTCGGCGCCGAGACCGCTGCCGATGGCCATCTCGGCCACCGCAACGGCCAGCCCGCCGTCGGAGAGATCGTGGCAGGAGGCGAGCAGCCGCCTCGATCCAAGCTGGTGAACCGCCGCAAAGATCTGGTTGCAGCCGGCGAGGTCAGCCTGCGGAACCCGGCCGCCGGTCACGAGGCCGAGCCCGGCGAGTTGGCTGCCGGCGATCGCGTTGCCGGTGAGGCCCAGCACCGCCAGTCGGCTTCCGGGCCGTTTCAGATCGGGCGAGAGACAGCAGCCGACGTCGGCGATCTGGCCGAGGGCCGTCGCCAGCAGCGTCGGCGGAATCGACCGCTCGTGTTGCCGGCCGCCCGAGTCGGTCCAGGTAAAGACGTTGTTGAGGCTGTCCTTGCCGCTGACAAACGGGGCGGCGAGGGCGATGGCGGCATCCTGACAGCCCTCGCAGGCCTCGACGAGCGTGCCGAGCGACTCCGGGCGGCGGCAGTCGCCCCAGCAGAAGTTATCGAGCA
>CAZIQV010000351.1:0-1797 GCA_964541275.1 uncultured Chitinophagaceae bacterium
CAGTCCCGCCCGGCCCACCTGCGGAACCGCACCGGCTGACGGCTGGCCCATTTTTTTCTGAGCGACTGTTTCAGATTTCCGGCCGCCGGCCTGTAAAGGCTTCTGTCATTCCTCTACCCGTCCCGGGCTCGGCCCTGCCCCTTCTTGCTGGCCGGCCCGGCGACGCGGGTGGAATCTCCCGCCGACCGCCTGCCGGCACCGAACGGATGCGGTCCGGCGGCTGTCCGCAGATCACTGCATTTGCAGCCAAGAAGAGAAATCACCGGCGGCATTTCATCCACGTAACGGGTTTCGCTTGAGTCGATGCAAATAACCCTCGAACGCCCCGTGACCGCTTCAAACGAATCACCATTGAACGGCCAGCAACGACGGCCGCCTTTGAGTTGTCTCATTCATGCTGAAGAGCGGATGTTCGGCGATCTGCTGACGTCACTACTGTCGATCCGCGCCGGAATCAACGTGCGGTTCGTCAATGGCAAGCCGGTGGCGACCCGTGACCTCTGGGTTGTCCGCGAGCCCGATCTGCTGCTCCTGGTCGTTCCTCCCCGGATGCCTGAAGCGGCCCTCGATCTCGCCGCTCAGTTCATCCAAACAAATCCGCGAGGTTACGTGATCGCCCTGACCGGGCCCGGCAGAGAATTCGTGCCGCCAAACTGGCTGGCCAGCCGCATCGCTGCGATCATCGATCGGAACGAGCCGATGCAGCACCTCTGGAATGTCCTCGACAAACTGCTTGGGACGCCTCAGACGGTGCCTGCCAATGGGCTCCGCAGTCGGTTGGGGGGACGGTCGCTGTCAGGGCGGGAATCCGAAATCTTTCAGTTGATCGGTGACGGGCTGACCAACAACGAGATCGCGGCCCAGTTGCAGCTTTCCAGCCACACCGTCCGAACCCACCGCAAACGGATTGCCGCCAAACTCGGCACCGAGGGGGCGGAGCTCACCCGGTGGGCCATCTTGTCGAGGCAGCGGGTGGCAGCCGGTGTCGATGGCGAGTAGCGGTAAAAGACCGCCTCCGACCTCCGAAAGCCGGCCTCGGCGACGGCCTTCCCTGGGGTCTGATGGCTGAACGACCGCCGAAATTACTGGGGGTTTTGGGGGGACGAAAGGGTCGGGTGCCGCGGCAGCAGCGCGGGCTCAGAACCGACTCGGGGTGAAAATTTGTTGCCCCCTCGGAGCTACATCGCTCAGGGGTATTATTCGGGTGCCGCGGCCGAGGTATAAAGGGTTTGGCTGAGGAAGGTGATTTCATGAGGTTGGTCCTCGTCGCCATCAATGCACCGCGCGCGTCGGTAAGACGCTCCAGCTTTCCCGATCCACCGTTTGCACACTCCCATGAACGGGACCGACCGACGACGTCGAAGGCCCGCGCGGCCTGGGTTCACCCTGATCGAACTCCTTGTGGTAATTGCAATCATCGGCGTGCTGGTCGGCCTGCTGCTGCCAGCCGTTCAGACAGCCCGCGAGGCGTCGCGCCGAGCCTCCTGCACCAATAACCTCAAGCAGATCGGCCTCGCCTTCCACAACCATGCCGCAGCCCACGGCAGATTTCCGGCGGCCTTCGGCTGGAACGATCCCGCAATTCAGGCCTCGCCCGGCTTTGATTGGTACTTCCAGCAGATGAAGGCCTGGGGCTGGGGAGCCCGGATCTTACCGGCGATGGAAGAGCAGACGCTGGCCGACACGCTCGGCGTGGCCAGCAGGGAATTCAATGACGCCCTGCCAGGAAACGATCCTGCCACTTGGCCTGCCGCTGAACTGGCCGCAATCCGCACACCAATCGCGAGCTTTCTCTGC
>CAZIQV010000352.1:0-1781 GCA_964541275.1 uncultured Chitinophagaceae bacterium
GCGATCTGGCTGCTTCGCCCACCCACTGCCAGAGACAAAACCAGCTTGCTCTGAGGCCACCGGCAGCCCTGTCAGACAGAGCCTAGAACGAAAGCATCTGTCGATAATCGGCCAGCCGACGGTCGACGAGCTGTCGGTCGAGCTGTTCAAGCCGGTCGAGACTGAAGTCTTCGACGGTGAAGCTGGCGGTGACAACGCCGTACGCCAGCGCTTCCTTGAGGGCTTGGGGGTCGAACCGTCCGAGGGAGGCGAGGTGGCCCATCATGCCGCCGGCGAAACTGTCGCCAGCCCCGGTCGGATCGAGCACTTCGGCGGTTGGAAAGGCTGGCATGACATACATCTCATGCTCGCTGAAGAACATCGCACCATGCTCTCCCTTTTTGATCACCACGAACTTCGGCCCCATCGCCCGCACCGCGTGCCCTGCCCGGACAAGGTTTTCATCTTCGGCGAGCAGTTTGGCCTCGGCATCGTTGAGGACCAGGCCGTCGATCCGCTTGAGCAGTTCGCCGAGTTCGTCTCGCTGGATGTTGATCCACAGGTCCATCGTGTCGGCGACGGTCAGCTCGGCCTTCTCGGCCTGATTGAGCACGTCGAGTTGGACGGCCGGCGAGGCGTTGCCGAGGAACAGGAACCGACAGTCGCGGTGGCTGTCGCCGAGCTTGGGCTGGAAGGTGTCGAGCACGTTGAGGTGCACCTCGATCGTCTCGCGATCGTTCATGTTCGGGAGATAGCGGCCCCGCCAGCGGAAGGTCTTGCCGCCGGGGATCGTCTGGAGCCCCGAGGTATCGATGCCCTTCCCCTCGAGCAGGGCCGTGTGGGCCGTCGGCCAGTCCTCGCCGACGGCACCGATCATCCGGACCGGCGAGAAAAAGCTCGCCGCATAGGAAAAAAAGACAGCCGAGCCTCCGAGCACGTCATCCCGCTTGTCGGTCGGGGTTTCCACGCAATCCAGGGCAACACTTCCGACGACCAGCAGCGGCATCCGTTTCTCCTCGTACGCAAATGTGATGACGAGTGCGGGCGGCAACATTCGGGCCGGACACCCGTCGGGCGGGCCGCCACTGCCTGACGGCGGCCAACACCCAGAAACTGCCCGACTCTACCCGCTCGTTGCCGGCGGCGTCCACCGCGACGCGGCGATCAGCTGCGCGTGGCGATCAGTCGCAGAGTGCGACCGCCCGCCGCAGTCGCCGAACCGCCCGTTCCCGTCCGAGAATGACCAGGCAGTCATAGAGGCCGGGCCCCACCGTCTTGCCGGAGACTGCCACCCGGACGGCGTGGATCAGGTCGCCCACCTTCTTGCCGGCGGCTTCCACAACAGCTTTCAGCGCTGCCTCGAGCGTCTCGACGGTGTAGGGTTCGGCCACCGCGAGGTGCTCGATAAAGGCCTCGAGCAGCAGCCCGGTGCCGGGCTTGGCCAGCCGTTTGGCAACGGCGGCTTCGTCGAGCGTCGGCTCGTCGACGAGGAAGAAATCGGCATAGGTCAGGATGTCACCGGCAACCTTCAGCCGATCACCCGAGACTTCGATTACCGCCGCAACCGTCCGCCGGGTCTCCTCGGAAACCGGGTCGGCCGTCAGGCCCGCCTTCACGAGAAACGGCAGCATCAGCTCGAGCTTTTCGGCCGTCGAGAGCTCCTGCATGTAATGATCCTGCACCGCCCAGAGCTTCTTCGGGTCGAAGCCGGCAGGCGAGGCATTGACTCGTTCGAGCGAAAAGTTTTCGATCAGCTGTTGCCGCGAGAAGAACTCGGTGTGATCGTCGAGCGACCAGCCCAG
>CAZIQV010000353.1:0-1778 GCA_964541275.1 uncultured Chitinophagaceae bacterium
CATCGGCCCAGCGGGGCAGCGGCTGGCGGAAGTGGCTGGCGAAGATCGTGTGGGTGATCTCGTGCGGCAGAACGGAGTCGAGGATCCGCTCTTCACTGCCCTGGATCGTCATTGTCCAGTTGAAGACCTCGCCGCGGTCGAAGACGAAACTGGTCGCCCCACCCGCGCCGAGATTCGGGGCGACCTGGGCAGTGATCGGGCAGGGGCGGCTCCAGCGGGGCAGGGGCTTGCCGGTCCACTCGATCGCCAGGTCGTGGCGGTACTGCTCGGCAGCGTCGCCGATCTGCCGGGCGAGCCGCTCAGAGGGGGCCTCGATTACGAAGTTGGCCGTCCGATACCCGGCGGCCTCGATCACTGCGGGCGCGACCGTGCCGATGGCGACGGCCGCCACGCAGAGCGTTCTCAAACTCAATCTGACCAGCATGCGTCCACTGCTTTGGGAGGTGCGGCCGCCGGGCGGTTTCCTCGCCAGCGGTGAGCGGCGGACGGTAGCGGTGGCCCTCGCCCGGAACCAGAGCGGTTTCAAAACCTCAGTCGGCCGGGACCAGCCGGGGCCAGGCCAGTTGCAGCCGGGATACCGGCGGAATTTCAAGCGTCGTGCCGACGGCCAGCGTGACCCGCGGCTGCACCGTGCGATTCCAGGCGAACAGACTGCGGTAATAGCGGCCGTCACCGTAGGCCCGCTCAGCAATGCTCCACCAGGAATCGTCAGGGCCGACCCGGTAGTTTTCTCCCGGCACCACCGGCGGCGGGCCGGCTGACGGCGGGCGGCTGCTGGCAGCGTTCACCGCGGGTGGTGGAGCGGCAGGAGCGGCCGGCGGCTGGCTGAAGGGCGGGGGGGCTGCCGGTGGCCGCGGGATCGGCTGCGGCTCGGTCCGTTCCCACGGCGGAGCGGCATTGCCCGGTGGCGTGCCCGGCTGTGGCTCGGTGTTGGAGACGAGGCGGGCTTGGCCCGGGGCGGCGGAAGGATTGTCACGAGGTTCGCCAGCTGTTGCCGACGGCTGCGTCCCGGCTCGGGGCACCGGCGACAGATCGGGCAGGTCTCGAGGCCGCTGGAGTGGCAGGGCCGATTTTGCGCCCCCGGCCGCAGCCGCCGTGGCAGTCGGGCCGGCAGTCGGAGTCAGGGCGGGAGTCGGCCGCGGCCCCGGCGCGAGGTCGGGCGGGGAGACGATCGGCGTCGGGACCGCCGCCGCCGCGTTGAGTTGAATGTCCGGTCCGGCTCCGCGTGGCGGCCGCGGGCTGAGCAGTCTCACCACCAGCGCGGCGATGAACACGCCGGCGAGGAGGCCGAGGATCGCCAGGAGGAATCGCGATTCGCGTCCCATCAATTTCGTCCGCAGAGCCGCCGCGGCCCGGCCTCCCTTGGCCGTGGTTCCACGGGGCCGGGATTCTGCTGAAAGCCGCCCGCCGCTGCCAGAGCGATCAGGCCACGCGGGCGGCCGCCCGCAGCCGGGCCGACCGGGAACGGGAATTGGCCGCCACTTCATCGGGCTGAGCTTCCCGCGGCGACCGGGTGAGGCAGTCCCAGATCTGCGGGCTGCGAAAGGCCGTCTTGACCAGCCGGTCTTCGAGCGAATGAAACGAGATCACCACCAGCTTCCCGCCGGGCCGCAGCCGCGTCGGGATGCGTTCCAGGGCGATCTGCAGGCTTTTGAGCTCTTCGTTGACGGCGATCCTGAGGGCCTGAAAGGTACGGGTGGCCGGGTGGATGCGCGGGGGTGGTGACTGGCGGGGAATGGCGGAGGCGACCAGCCTGGCGAAGTCGCGGGCCGATTCGA
>CAZIQV010000354.1:0-1774 GCA_964541275.1 uncultured Chitinophagaceae bacterium
GTGGACTGGGCCGGTTCGGACTCAACGTCATCGAGGCGTTGCGGGAGGCGGGCCGTCAGGTGACGGTGATCTCTGATGAGCAGACCTCGTCTGAGCGGCGGGAGCGGGCGGAGGCGGCCGGCGCCCGGGTGATCGACGGCGACTTCCGTTTCCCCAAGGTCCGCCGTGAGGCCGGCGTGCCGGCGGCGGCTGCCGTGCTGCTGACCACTTCCAACGACGTCGATAACCTCGAGGCGGCCCTCGAGATTCGGGGTGAGGCTCCCGACGTGCCGGTGATCATGCGGCACTCCGAGCCGCAGTTTGCCCGCCGGCTGGAAAAAGATTTTGGCATTGCCTCAGCGATGGCACCGGCGGTGCTGGCCGCCAGTTCGTTTGTTGAGGCGGCGATGTCGGTGACGGCAGAGGAATCGGTGCTCGTCGGCCGTGACTCCCGCATCGATGTGCCGGCCCGGCGGGTACGGTTTGAATTCATCGCCATTCCGCTGCTGCTGCTGGCGATCTATCTGGCGGCGATCCTCATCTTCCGGCAGACGCTTGGCCTCGACTGGGTCGATGCGGCCTACTTCACTACTTCGGTGGTCACCACGGTCGGCTTTGGTGATTTCAACCTGCAGCATGCCCCCGACTGGGTGAAGATTTTTGGCATCCTGCTGATGTTTGCCGGGATCGTACTGGTGGCCATTATCGCTTCACTGCTGACGATCTTCATTGTCTCAGGTGCGGCCAACCAGATGCGAAATGAGTTTCTGGCCCGACGCATGCGGGGGCATGTAGTGGTCTGCGGCCTCGGGCAGGTCGGGGCGGCCATCACCCGCGACCTGCTCGCCCGAGACATTCCCGTCGTGGCCATCGATCCAGCCGCTTGCGACGAGGAGCACCGGGAACTCAACCTCCGCTGCCCGCTGATTGTCGGCGACTCGACCAAGTCGGCGGTACTCGCCCGGGCGGGGGCAGCTCGGGCCCGGGCCTTGATTGCCTGCACCTCCAACGATGCGTTGAACCTTGAGATCGGCCTGACCGCCCAGGGGACGGTCGAGGGCCGGCGATCGGAGCGACCGCTGCGGCTGGTGCTCCGCTGCTTCGACCCGGAATTGGCCCGGCGGATTCATGCCGTTTCAGACGACTACACGCTGCTGTCGGAGGCCAAGATCGCCGCCCCCTTCTTCGTGCGGACCGCCCTGACCCATGCCGTGTCGCCTGGCTCAGAACAAGCCTGAGCTTCCGGCTGCTTGGCGGCAGGTTTCCACTCGACCGCATTCGAGCTCACGGCAGCCGCGATCATGCAATCCAGGGAAGGGAGGCTCGGGGGTCGGCGAACGCTCGAGGAGCGTTGGGCGTATCCTCGCCCCGCGACGAGACTTTTGCCGCCCCCGAGCCGGCGATACATCGAGGCCAGCTGCGGTCGAGCACGGTCGTGCCACCTGAATTCAGACCGGCTTGGTGCGACCGGGGACTGCAAAACCTGGTGATTCAAGGGTCCCATTCCAGTCGAGGTTTTTCGGAAACAGGTCAAGCTGCGACTCCTTCGTCATAAAGTCCCAGGTGACCCGCTGGCCGGTGTAGGCCGCGGTGCGGCCGAGGATGGCGACCATCGAGCTGTCGGCGGTCTGCTTGAGTTCAACAATCGGCTTGCCGGCCCGGATCGAATCGATGAGATCCTTGTGTTCCTGTCGGTAGGCGTCGGAGATCTTGCCGGCCATCTCCCAGACCTTTTTGCCGCTGCGGTCGAAGATACGCGAGCCGGCATTGCTGGCCCCGATCTGGCAGGTGCCCT
>CAZIQV010000355.1:0-1751 GCA_964541275.1 uncultured Chitinophagaceae bacterium
CCGTCTGCTCGTCGGCCAAGTGCCCCAACCGGCTGGAGTGCTGGTCGGCCGGCACGGCGACCTTCATGATCCTCGGAAACGTCTGCACCCGTCCCTGCGGCTTCTGCTCGGTGCCCAAGGGCAAGACCGAGCAGCTTGAGGCTGATGAACCTGAGCGGGTGGCCGAGGCGGCCCGGCGGCTGGGGCTGGGCCATGTCGTCATCACCAGCGTCACCCGCGATGATCTGCCCGACGGCGGGGCCGACCACTTTCGCCGCACGGTCGCGGCAGTCCGGCGGGCGACCGGAGCGACGATCGAGGTGCTCGTGCCCGATTTTATCGGCAAGGACGGGGCCCTCGAGCGGCTGCTCGAAGCCCGGCCGGAGGTCTTCAACCACAACACCGAGACGGTGCCGCGGCTCTACCGCGAAGTCCGCGGCCGCAAGAGCGTCTATGCCTGGACGCTGCAGTTGCTGGCCGACGCCAAGCGGATCAGGCCGGAGATCAAGACCAAAAGCGGCCTGATGCTCGGCCTCGGTGAGACCCGCGACGAACTGCTTGAGGTCTTTGCCGACCTGCTCGACCGGCGTGTCGACTTTCTCACCCTGGGCCAGTACCTGCAGCCCAGCCTCGAGAGCCTGCCGGTGGTAAGGTACGTGCCGCCGGAGGAGTTCGACGAGCTGGGCGAACTCGCCCGGGCCATGGGCTTTGCCCGGGTTGCCTCCGGCCCCCTGGTGCGGTCGAGCTACCACGCCCGCGACATGGCCGAGGCGTGATTGCTGCGCAGGTCGCGGTGCCGCGTCTCATAAGGCCGACGGCTGCGGGTGTCAGCCTTCGTCGGACTCGTCGAGGCCGTGTTCGAGCAGCTTTTTCCGCAGCGTGTTGCGATTGATGCCGAGCCGGGCCGCTGCCTTCAACTGCACGCCGTCGCAGGCGGCGAGCATCTGGGCGATCAGCTCGCGTTCCACCCGGCTGACCACCCGATCGAAGAGGTTGGCATCACCCTCGGGAGCCGAGGCCAGGCCCTGCTCGACCAGGTCGCGGGCGAGGCTGTCGAGGTCGCCACCGCGGCCCGGCAGCGAGACGGCCGGCTGCTTTCCCCGCACCGCCGGGGGCAGCAGTTCGAGGCTGATCGTGTCGCCGTCGGCAAGGATGACACAGCGTTCGACGACGTTTTGCAGTTCCCGGACGTTGCCCGGCCAGTGATAGCGAGTCAGGGCATCGAGGGCGGCCGGCTGCACGTCGGTGACGTGACGGTTATTCTCGCGGTTGTACTGCTCGAGAAAATGCCGGACGAGCGTCGGAATGTCCTCCCGGCGGCCGCGCAGCGGCGGCAGGTAGATCGTCACGACGTTGAGCCGGTAGTAGAGATCTTCCCGAAAGGTCTCGCGGGCCACCTCGTCGAGCAGTTCCCGGTTGCTTGCGGCGACGACGCGGGTGTCGACCCGGATCGTCTCGGTGTCGCCAACCCGCTCGAACTCCCGCTCTTGCAGCACCCGCAGCAGTTTGACCTGCAGCTTGGGTGTCGTCGAATTGATTTCATCGAGAAAGATCGTACCGGTGTGGGCCGACTCGAACCGCCCCGCCCGGTTGGCCACCGCCCCGGTGAACGAGCCCCGGACGTGGCCGAAGAGTTCGCTTTCCAACAGGCTTTCCGAGAGGGCCCCGCAGTTGACCCGGACAAACGGCCCGCTGCCGCGGAGCGAGAGTTCGTGGATCGCCCGGGCGATCAGCTCCTTGCCGGTGCCGGTCTCGCCGACGAGCAGCACCGA
>CAZIQV010000356.1:0-1749 GCA_964541275.1 uncultured Chitinophagaceae bacterium
CGCGACGACCGGCTGCGTCTCGCCGTATCGCCAGCGCATGCGGTCCATGATAGGCATCGCCGGAGAAGGGTCAGCGGAGCTTGTGATCGAATTTCACGCGGCCTTTGACCGGGTCGTCGAAGGTCCGCGAGAAGGCGGCCAGGAACTGCTCGGCCTTCTCGACCAGCTCGGGCGTCGGCTCGGGCGCCGCGGCGATCTTGCCGGCCAGTTTCATGAGGTGCGTCCGGGCCTGCGGCGTCGAGAGCGCCAGGAGCTTGGCGACCCAGTCGACGTCCTTCGGCCGCTTGACCCGCTGCCGCACGGTCTCGTGGTCGACGGTCAGCTCGCCGGCGAAACCCTGCGAGACGGTAAAGCCGTTGACGTCGGCGACGATCCGGCCGCTGATGTTGTAGCTGGCCCCGTCGGGAATCGCGTCGCGGTTCTGCAGCTCTTTGTGGCCGGCGAGCTTCTTGAGGGCCTCGGCGAGTGCGGGCACGATATCGCGCGGCATACGTTGGGTGGTTGTTTTCTTCGCCATCGGTGTGAATCCTCGGTGTCTGTCTGTTTGGAAAGAAGTCTCAGCCCGCCCGCCGGACCGCCTGCAGTATCCGCCGCTCGCCTGGCCGCAACTCGAGCCGCAGCGGGTCGCCGCCCGGCTCATCCTCGACCATCGTCTCCGGTGCGGCCTCGGCGGCGGCCCGGGCCTCGCACGCCACGCAGACGTCGGCGCCCGGCCGGCGGGGTGCCTTCCGCCGACACGCCGGGCAGACCTGGTTGCCACGCCGGCGGAGCCGTTCGTCGACGAACCGTCCGGTTGAGATCTGCGTCACCGTGTCGCGGGAGACGCACTCCAGCCGGGCGATCTCCCGCTGCGACAATTCGCCGGCGGCCAGCTCGGCGCGGATCCGGTCGACGACGACCTGGTCGATCATGCGGGGCCTCCGTTGCGGGGAAAGCGCCCCGAGGTCGCGGCCGGCGGGGAGGGCATCGTCAGGGAGAGCGTTTGGCCGCGACCGTCGGGGCGGTGCAGGGCTCCAGAGAGGAGCCGGCTCGCGGGCGTCGGAGAGTGGTGAGGCACGATTTCCCCCTGCGCATCACCGGCGGCACTATACCAGCGGCGGCCTGTTTTCCGCGGGGGAATCGGGGGAGGAGGGCGAGAACGAGCCATGCCGGGCGTCCCGAAAACGCCGGCCGACGGGCTGGGGTGGTGCGCGATGTCGAGCTACCGCCGGCCGGCTGAAAGCGGCCAAGCGGCCATGGCCACACAATATACTACCCCAATCAGAGGGGGCGGTCAAGAAGAAAATCCCCCTTTTGGCGGGGTTTTTCTCGCGCGCCCACCGGACACTCTATCCGGTGGTCAGCGCAAAAAACGACGCCACCCACGGGCGTAGGTGGCGCCATGTATCGCCAGGCGGAGCATGCCGCCCGTAGCGGTGTTACTCTTTGATTATCGACAGCTCGGCCGGCTGTGTCAAGCAGCAATCTGAAGAAAAAACGATGCGGGGGACGGGATTCGGACCCGCACAGTGTAACACCACTACAGGCTTGGCAAGCCTGCGCGTCTACCAATTCCGCCACCCCCGCATCTAGGTTTGCCGTAAAACCTACATTCCCCTTTTGGGCGGGTGGCAGTCTGCGGTAGTCACACCAGACCGCGGGCACTTCCCGAATCGGGTGCTTAGATTACACACCAGAACGGCGAGTTTGTCAAGCACCGGATTCTTACTCCGGTGGTCAAACCACCGGGCCTCTCTGAAACTCAGGAAA
>CAZIQV010000357.1:0-1715 GCA_964541275.1 uncultured Chitinophagaceae bacterium
GGTCAGCTCCATCACGATGCCGCGAATGACGTCATTGATGCCGGGGCAGAGGCCGCCGCAGGTGACGATGCCGACCCGCATCTTGGCGCCATCGAAAAAGATCTCTTTCCGGGGGCCGGCCGGCTCGAACCCGGGCAGGGCGTTGAGGGACAGTCCGCTGGCTTCTGCGAGCTGCTTGGTGTCGTAAAAAAAGACGCGGTCATCGACATCGACGTAGTGAGCCGAGGTGCTGCGGGATTCGATCATGCCGCGGATCGGCGAGTCGATCCGGCAGGGGCCGAGGCTGGCAACGGTCAGTTCTTCCACGGTGGCCATGATGGTGCTCCGAGGCGGGGGTGGGCGCGGGGTTGAGCGTCGCAGATTCAGCCGGTCGTCCGCATGCCGGCGGCAATGCCCTGAACGCAGAGCCGCAGCAGGTCGCCGACAGCCGGGTCGGGCTGGCCACCGTCCGCCTGCGGCGTTGCAGCCCGCCGCCGCATGAACTCGATCTGAATCAGGTTGAGCGGGTCGATCGACGGATTGCGGGCCTCGATCGACCGCTGGAACCACGGCGTGTTGGCCAGCAGTTCACCGCCGCCGACGATGTCGAGAATCGCCTGCCGGGCCTTGTCCCGCTCGGCGGCGATCCGCTGCCACATCCGGCGGCGAACATCGTCGTCGCCGCAGAGTTCGGAGTACCGCTGGGCGATCACCATGTCGGCCTTGGCCAGGGCGAGGGTGGCGTTGTCGATCGTCGCCTGGAAAAACGGCCAGCCGCGGTACATATCGCAGACGGTCCGCCACCGCTGCCGGTCGTCGTATTTGATTTCAATCAGTGCGGTGCCGAGTCCGTACCAGGCAGGAATCATGCAGCGGCTCTGGGTCCAGGCAAAGACCCAGGGAATCGCCCGCAAGTCGTCGAGACTGCGTTCGCCCCGGCGGCGGGAGGGCCGGGAGGCAATCGGGAGATTCTCGATGTCTTCGATCGGGGTCGTCTGCGAGAAATAGTCGATGAAGCCGGGCTGGTCGACGAGTTCGCGATAGACCTCGCGGCTGCGGGCCGACATCCGTTCGGCCAATTCGGTCCAGGCCGGCTCGGGGTCGACCCGGCGGACGCTCGAGGCGACCAGCGTCGCCCACGAAACCTGCTCGAGGTGCCGGCTGGCGATCTCGGCGTCGTCGTACCGCTCGGCGAGCACTTCGCCCTGTTCGGTCAGCCGCAGCGAACCATCAAGGCTCTTTGCGGGAAGCGACAAAATGCCCCGGGCTGCCGGGCCGCCGCCGCGGCCGAGCGAGCCGCCCCGGCCGTGGAAAAAGGTCAGCCCGACACCGCGGGCCTCGGCGACGTCGTGAAGCCGCCGCTGGGCGTCCTGCAGACCCCAGCAGGCCGCCAGATAGCCGCCGTCCTTGGTGCTGTCGGAATAGCCGACCATCACGATCTGGCGGTTGCCGCTGCCAGCGAGGTGTTCGGCGTAGGCCGGCTCGTCGAGGATTGCTCCGAGGGTCGCCTCGGCGTGGGCAAGGTCGCCGATCTTTTCAAACAGCGGCACGATGGCGATCGTGTGGTCCGAGATCGGATCGCTGCGAGACTCGGCCCGGCCGACGGCCCACTTCCAGAGCCAGAGGACCGCCAAGACGTCGGCGGGCGTCCGGGTCAGGCTGATGATCGCTCCGCCAAGACAGGCGGCACCAAAGCGAACCGCCGCCCGCTGCAGCGTGGTGAACAGCTGGAGCGT
>CAZIQV010000358.1:0-1710 GCA_964541275.1 uncultured Chitinophagaceae bacterium
TGATGGCGAACTTCCGCATGCTGCGGCCGGCAAGCTGTTCGCCGTGCAGTTCGACGGCGAGCCGAAAGTGCTCCGCCAGCACCGCCCGCTGTTCGTGGACCGTGGGCGGGAGCAGCGTCGCCGGGTCAACGCCGCCGAGCAGGGCGGCTGTCTGTTGAAAGATCCAGGGGTTGCCGATCGCGCCCCGGGCCACCGTCAGGCCATCGACGCCGGTCTCGGCCAGCATGGCCATGCAGGCCTGCGGCGAGAACAGGTCGCCCGAGCCGAGCACGGTGCGGCTGCCGGCATGCCGTTTGACGCGGGCGAGAAAACTCCAGTCGCTGGGGCCCTCGTACCGCTGCACCACGCTGCGACCGTGCACCGTGACGGCCGCCACCCCGCGGGCGTAGGCGCCGTCGAAGATCGCGAAGAACTTCTCCTCGCTCTCGTCGCTGTCGTCGATGCCCCGCCGCATCTTCAGCGTGACCGGCAGGCGGGCGGGAACGGCATCGCGAACCTGGCTGACGATCTCGAGGGCTGTTTCAGGCACGCTCAAGAGATAGCCGCCGCGGCAGCGGCCCAGCACCTTTTTGACGGGGCAGCCGAAATTGATGTCGATGCAGTCGAAACCGGCCTCGACCAGCCGTCGGGCGGCGGGGGCAAAGTCGTCGGGGTTGGCCCCCATCAGCTGGCCACCGACGGGGTGTTCTTCGGCGGCGATCGCCAACCGGGCAAGGTTGCGGCTGCTGCTGCCGACCTGCTTGAGAAACTGGTCGAGCATCACTTCGCAGAGCGTGTACGCGGCCCCGAACCGCCTTGCCATCACCCGCATCGGCAAGTCGCTGTAGCCCGACAGCGCCGCCTGCACAACCTGCGAGTCGAGCTCGAGCGGCCCAATCCGCAGGGGCCGTCGCTGAGGCCGGGCCGGTGTCGCCGGCGTCCCCGCGGTCGCTGCGGCGGTCATGACAGCACCGGGCAGAGATCGAACCAGGTCCTGCCCTGAGCCTCGATCCAGTCGTTGCTGGCCGGCGGCCCCCACTCGCCCGGCTGATAGGCGGGAATGCTGGGCATGTCGACCGAACTCCAGGCCCGCACGAAGGGATCGATGATCTCCCACGACTTTTCGACCTCGTCGGCCCGCGCGAAGAGGCTGGCATCGCCCGTCATGCAGTCGAGGAGCAGGGGCTCGTAGGCTTCTGGCAGCCGGCCGGCGAACTGGCGGGAGTAGCTGAATTCCAGATCGGTCAGCCGCAGCCGCATGCCGTCGCCCGGCACCTTGGTGTGGAAGTGCAACTGGATGCCCTCGGCGGGCTGGATCTGGACGACGAGCCGGTTCGCTTCCCGCTGAGACCGGGGGTTCTCGGCGGCGAACAGCTCCAGCGGCGGCTGCCGGAACCCGATCACGATCTGGGTGGTGCGGCAGCTCATCGCCTTGCCGCTGCGCAAATAGAACGGCACGCCTTGCCAGCGCCAGTTGTCGACCTCAAGCCGGATCGCCCCAAAGGTCGCGGTTCGGCTCTCGGGGGCGACTCCCGGTTCTTGCCGGTAGCCGGCGTACTGGCCGCGGATGCCGGCGGCGGCGACATGACCGAGGTCGAGGGAGCGGATGGCATCGAGCACCTTGACTTTTTCGTTGCGGACCGCGTCGGCATTGAACCGCACCGGGGCCTCCATCGCCGTCACCATCAGCAGTTGCAGCAGATGGTTTTGAAACATGTCGCGGAGCACGCC
>CAZIQV010000359.1:0-1706 GCA_964541275.1 uncultured Chitinophagaceae bacterium
AGAGGGCACAGGCCGCCACGAATGCCCCTTCCACGCAGTGGGCCTGCCGCAGCCGGAGCACCTCGGTGACCGAGCGGGCGGTCTCGCCGTCGGGTTCGGTGTTCCAGGGAATTTCATTGACGAAATCCTGGATTCGCTCGGGAGTGCGGAGTTCAGCCAAAATGGTGGCGGCCTCTGATGAAAGTCCGAGGGTCTTCCCGAGTGCCACCGCCTTCCGCATGCCACCGCCTTGCTGATATCCGGGTGTTAAAAACCGTAGCGATCTGGAAACCATCCTCCATCGCCTTGAAAAAACCCTAACGGACCAACGGGATTTTCGCCAAGTCGGCCTGACGACTGGTGGCGTGGCCGCAGGCTGGGCGGGTCGCCGCCGTCTCGCGAGACGGTATTCTCAAGGAGACGCTGTCGCCGAAGTTGGTTGCGGGGGCAGAGGCGTTGTGGTCAACGACGTGGATGGGAAGGATTGCAGGACATGACAGAGCAGATGGCGACGGCTTCTGAGCCGGTGATTCGGCGGATTGACCTGCGTTCCCCGACGGGCCGCGAGGCGCTTGAGTCGCTGCGGCGGACCTTGATCTCGCAGGGCGAACTGGTCTCGCCCGCCGGTCGGCAGCGAACGATCGACGTCTTCGGTGAGCCGCTCACGCCGCGGCAGGTGGTCGAACGAATCTGCGAAGACGTCCGTCGCGACGGCCTCGCGGCGGTGCTTGATTACACCCGGAAAATCGATCGCGCCGAGGTGACCGCCGACACCATCTGCGTCCCTCCTGCGGCCCTGGCGGCGGCCCATGCCGAGGTTGAGCCGGAGTTCCTTGCCGCCGTCCGGCGGGTCCGGCAGCGGGTCGAACGGTTTCAGCGGGCGATTCTGGCGAAGGATGTGACGGTCGACCTCGCCGCCGGCGGCACGCTGCGGCAGCGGTATCTGCCGCTCGACCGGGTGGGCGTCTGTGTGCCGGGCGGAGCGGCGGCCTATCCGTCGACGCTGTTGATGACGGTGGTGCCGGCACAGGTGGCGGGCGTCCCCGAAATCGTGGTCGTGGCTCCGCCTACGACGTTCGGTTCAGAGAACCGACATGTGCTGGCCACGTGCCAAGAACTTGGTGTCACCACGATTTTGCGGGCCGGTGGCGCGCAGGCGGTGGCGGCGATGGCCTACGGATATGACGGGCTTCAGCGGGTCGACATGATCGTCGGGCCGGGCAATCTGTTTGTGGCGCTCGCCAAGGAGTATGTCTACGGAGATGTCGCCATCGACTCGATTGCCGGGCCGAGTGAGATCGTCGTGGTGGCCGACGACGCCGGCAATCCCGAGACAATCGCCGCCGACCTGCTGGCTCAGGCGGAGCATTCGCCCGGGTCTGCGATTCTGCTGACCGCCAGTGAGCCTCTGGCGGATGCGGTGGCGGTGGCAGTCGAACGGCGGCTGGCCGTTCTGGAGCGGGCTGAACTGACCCGCGACAGCCTCCTGCGGTTTGGGGCGATCGTGGTGACAACCAGCGATGAGCAGGCGGCGGCGGTCGCCGATGAACTGGCCGCCGAGCATCTCTCAATCGACACCCGTAACCCGGAGGCGACGCTGGCAAAAATCCGTCACGCCGGTGCAGCCTTCCTCGGGCCCTTCAGCCCGGTGGCGGCAGGTGATTATGCCGCGGGCCCCTCCCACGTGCTACCGACCGGCGGGACCGCCCGGTTCGCCGCCGGCCTCT
>CAZIQV010000360.1:0-1704 GCA_964541275.1 uncultured Chitinophagaceae bacterium
TCGATGGTGTGAAGCAGCGGCGGGCCTGCGTCGCCCCGGCAACGGTGGGCCATCGGTCCATCACTCCCGGTCACCTCGGCGGCGTCTCGCAGGCGGTCGGCCGCCCGCTGGTCTGGGATTCCGCCGCTGAGCGGGTCGTCAACGATCCCGAGGCGCAGACGCTGCTCGAGCAGAACCAGTACCGTTCACCCTGGCAGCTCCCGGGCTAGGTTCTGCCTGCAAAGGCTACCGTTGGCCTGAGAGCGAGCTGCCTTGGTCTCTGCAAGGGTGGGCGAAGCAGCCAGATTGCAGATCTGGCGATGGAGCCGGACGTAGCCAGAGGGCAAATGAGCCGCTCGAAGCCAGCTCCTGAGTTTTCGGGCAGAACCTGGCTGTTTGCGGAAAAAGCCAGCCAGGGCTCAGGCCGGTGGAAGCGGGTGAACGACGGCCCACTTCGGCAACCCCCGAAACTGCCGCAGTGTTTTGAGGTGCCGTCACCGCTCCCTGCGACGGCAGTCTTCTCCGCAGTCTGCGCACTCAGGCAGAAGCTCGGCCAGCGACCCGAGCGCGAAGCCTACTTCGCCCCCTGACGGCCAATCGGAGCTCGGGGCTGCCGAGCATCGTGTGCCAGGTTGTCATAAATGACATGCATCAGATCACGGGTTGAGTCTGCCGAGATCAGAAAAAAGCAGAACAGCATCTCGTCATCCGTTTCGTCACCCCAGGTTACCCGTCGGGGCGGCGTGGAAGGGTTCGCTGGATTGTTCTCGGAGTTGTCAAAGACCGCCTCGACACAAAGCCTGGTGCCCGCTGGAAGCCGGAAAGGCTGTTCGTAGTAGTACTCGTCCTGCCAATTGAAGTTCCAGTCACTGATTTCGATCAGTTGCTCGGTCGCTGAGCCATCATCGGCCGTCGGCAACTCGGCTGTGACCCGCATCGACTTTCCGAGGAGATGCATGTGGGGGACGACGCCCACGAGAATCACATCGCGGGGGAGCTTGTACGAGGTTGTGCGGCGGTAGTCGCTCTGACCCGGGGGGATATCCATTTGGTAGTTGGCCAGCCAGATGCTCCCGACCAGCTTGGCCGGCTTCGCCAGGGTTTGGCTGACCGGATCGGCGGCGAAGAAGAGCCCGACTTCCGACTGATCGGTCTCCGGCTTGCCTGAAGGGTGGTAGTGCATCTGGAGGACCAGATCCGAGCCCTTGGCAAGATAGCGGCCCATGCCGGAGGGCAGATGCCGCGGAGTGTTGCCGACGGACCAGCCACCGAGGGCGCCGGTGGGACTGAATCCGGGCCCCCCAAACCTGCCGTAGCCGGCCTCCGGCGTGAGGGCGTCGAGTTTCCGCGCGGTTCCCGTGCTGTCCAGAAACAGGACGGCGTGATGAACGACTCGCTTGTTGCCCGGATGAAGCTCAATCGCTGTTACGAGTCGGTCTGCGGGGATGTCGATGGGAATGACAAAATGCTGAAAGATGTCGGGCCCATTGGCAGGAATGGCAAACGGCTCCGGCATCTTGAGAACAAGGTCGGGCTGTCCCAGCCGCCAGCCGGAGGAAAAGGTTGGTGTTGGTGGCAAATCGGCCCGATCACCAAAACGCCGCCCCGATGCTGCCCAATCTGCCAGGACCGCTTTCTCCTTTTCAGTCAGCCCTCGCGCTCCGATCAGCCGCCGCTGAGTTTGATGCGGAGGCCACGGAGGCATGATTTCGTCTGCTGCGACGG
>CAZIQV010000361.1:0-1701 GCA_964541275.1 uncultured Chitinophagaceae bacterium
ATTGAAGCCGATGTAGGCATCGTCGTCAGCGGCAAGTCCGACCTCGTGGATGCCGCCGCCGCTGTGGCCGGGCCCGTCATGGCAGTTCGTGCAGCCGGTTCGGTCGCTCGCGAACAGCTGCTGCCCGCGGTGAACCGCGGCCGCCTGCTCGGGAGTCTGCGGCTGAAACGGGCTTGGCGGGCAGCGGAGGGTCTGCAGGTAGGCAAATAAGGCGTCGACATCTTCCGCAGTCGGTTCCTGGCCCTGCATCGTGTCGGTGAAGGACTTCACCAACGAGGCCCTCAGGTCGGTCTGCCAGCCATGCCAGGTCCAGGGTCCGGTCTCGGTCACGCCGAACAGCGGCAGGACGGTCTTGTAGCTGCCGACGCTGCCGTCGTTGAAGGTGTCGAGCGTGACCGTGTTGCCGCCGCCCTCAAAGTGGCAGGTGTGGCAGCTGTACCACTGGTCGAGGCTGCGACCGGCATCGCAGAAAATTGCCTCGCCCCGACGGACGAGTTGCTGCCGGGGGCTGGCGGCGATCCCGGAGGCGACGGAGATCGTCCGCGTCAGTGAGAACTGATCGAGATCGATCTCCTGCACTGCGTCTGCCAGTTCATTGGCGATGTAGCCCCGCCGCTGATCCGGCAGCAGGCAGAGACCCTGCGGGCGGCCGCCGAGGGCCAGCCGCCGGAATCGTCTGGGGTCGGCGGCGAGCTTGGGATTGATCAGATCGGTCCCGCTGATGGCAGCCAGGGGCAGCCCGGTCGACGCCAGCCGAAGCAGTTCATGCGTCCCGCCGGCGGTGATCAGGATGCTCTCAGCAGCCACTGCGACGGCAGCCGGGTCGCCGACCGCCCGGCCGGGGACGTCGAGGGTGAGGCCGGTGAGTTCGTCGGCTTCGCCCGTCTCGCGGTCGGTCGGGACCTCAAGCCGGCCGAGTCGGCTGCCGACGACCCAGCCCCGGCGGATGTTGCCGCGGCTGGGGTGACTGCCGGCATCGTACGTCCAGGGGAAGAAGACGGCGTCGCCTTTCGGCGTGAAGGCCGGGGTGCCGAGGTTGAAGCCCGGGATGCCCCTCCGGTGTTCAACCTCGCCAGTGGTTGCATCGCAGAGCAGAATCGCCCCGGGGCCCGAACAGGTCACGGCCACGGTCCGGCCATCGGGCGAACTGGCCACTCCCCGCGGCAGGCCATCGACGGAGACGGCCATCTGCTGGCTGAATGTTTCCAGATCGATCACGGCCACCTCGGCCGCCAGCGACCGCGTCACCCACGCCTGCCTGGTGGCGTGACTGACGGCGATGCCTCGCGGTTCGCCGCCGAGGGGCAGCCGCTTGGTCTCCGCCAGTTGGCCGTCGTTCGCCGTCAGCCCGATGAGATCTCCGCCGGCGGTGAGGCAGAGAAACCCGCTTGGCCCGCTGGCGGCGATGTCCTGCGGCTGGTGGCCAACCGCCAGGCGGTCGACCTGACGGCCCGCGGCCCGGTCGATCAGCGCGACCGTGTTGTCGCCGCGGTTGGCCGTCGCCAGCCAGCGGCCATCGGCCGAGCAGGCGACGGCGACCGGGGAGGCGTAGGGCAGTGTCGCCTTCTCGGCGATTCCCTCTCCTGCGGAGACCGCCACTGCCGGCAGCGTGAGCCAGAGTATCGCGACCAACTGGAAAAGCAGCCGATGAGCAGGCGGTCTGGTATCGTGCGGAGCAGGTCGGGGCATGGTATTGGCCTC
>CAZIQV010000362.1:0-1699 GCA_964541275.1 uncultured Chitinophagaceae bacterium
GCTGGCCTGCCTGGCCGCGATGCCGGCGATTGCCGATCCGGGTGAGGAACTCTTTGAGCGGACGATCCGTCCCTACCTCGTCGAACGCTGCTACAGCTGCCATGCCACCCACGGCACCCGAGAGAACGGCCTGGCGGTCGACTGGGCCGGCGGCCTCGCCGAAGGGGGTTTCTATGGCCCTGCAGTCGTGCCGGGCGACCCCGACGCCAGCGCGATCATGCTCGCGCTGAGGCACGAAGACGATCTGCCGATGCCCAAGGGCGGGCCCAAGCCTCCAGCAAAAATCGTGGCCGCCTTCGACCGCTGGATCAGGCTCGGCGCCCCCGACCCGCGGCGGGAGCCGCCGAGCCGCGAACAGCTCGCGGCAGCCACGTCGTGGGAGGCGACGTTTCAGCGGCGGCTCGACTGGTGGAGCCTCAAGCCGCTTGCCGATCCTGCGGTTCCGGCCGCAGTGCCGGAGGCTGGGTGGCTGTTTGAAAGCGACCATCCGGTTGACCGGTTTCTCAGTCGCCAGCTGGCCGAGGCTGGCGTGGTGCCGGCCGCTGCTGCTGATTCCGAAACGCTGCTGCGGCGGGCAACGCTCGTGTTGACCGGCCTGCCCCCGACGCCCGCACAGCGGCAGGCATTTCTGGAGGACGACCAGCCCAACCGCTGGGGCCGGCTGATCGATCGGCTGCTCGATTCGTCCGCCTTTGCCGAACGCTGGGCCCGGCACTGGCTCGACTGCGTCCGCTACTGCGAGACCCACGGCAGCGAAGGCAATCCGGCAATCCCGCACGCCTGGCGGTTTCGCG
Organism: uncultured Chitinophagaceae bacterium; assembly: GCA_964541275.1. Classification (GTDB taxonomy): domain Bacteria; phylum Planctomycetota; class Planctomycetia; order Pirellulales; family UBA1268; genus UBA1268. The sequence continues at coordinate 795 of CAZIQV010000362.1, forward strand.
ACTGGTGCATCCGGGCGGTTGCTGCGGACCTGCCGATCGACCAGTTCTTTCGCGAACAGCTCGCCGGCGACCTGCTGCCCAATCCCCGGATCGACCCCGAGACCCAGGTCAACGAAAGCGCTCTCGGCATCGGCCAGCTGCGGATGGTGCCGCACGGCTTCAACCCGACCGACCCGCTCGATGAACTCGTCACCTTCACCGACAACCAGATCGATGTCGTCTCCAAGGCCTTTCTCGGGATGACCGTCTCCTGCGCCCGCTGTCACAACCACAAGTTTGATGCGATCTCGCAGGCCGACTTCTATGCCCTCTTCGGGATTTTTGAGAGCTGCCGGCCGGCGGTGATCCAGGTCGACGCTCCCGGTCGGGACCAGCAGCCGCGGAAAGAACTGGCAACGCTGAAGCAAAAGATCAAAGGCCGACTCGCCACGGTCTGGCTGGCGGCGACCGACGACCTCGCAGCCGGACTTGAACAGCTGATCGCGGCTGACCGGGACGATGCCGCCGAGCTTGCGCGGCTGGAGGCAGCGCCGCCAGAGCCCGCCGCCGATGAACCCAAGCAGAAATTTGCAGCGCGGAAGAAACAGTGGGAGGGCCGCCGCACGCGGCTGCGGGAACGTCGTCGCGACCGCCGCGATCCGGGACATCCGCTCGCCGCGGTGCTGCGGCTGGCCGACGCCACTCCCGCCGATCGCGCGGCGGTCTGGCAGACCCTGCGGCAGGAAGCGACCGCCCCCGTGCCGGCGGTGAACGCCGGCGGCCTGCCCCCGCTGGACGACTGGTTGATGTCGGGCAACGGCCTCGAGGGCCTCTCTGAGCCCGGTGAATTCCGGGTGGAACCGGAGGGGGACCGGGTCGTCACCAGCCTGCTCCCGGCCGGGATCCATTCAAACCTGCTGGTCAGC
>CAZIQV010000363.1:0-1684 GCA_964541275.1 uncultured Chitinophagaceae bacterium
CCCGCTGCCGGGAGAACTGGCAAGCGGTCTGCGAGCGGGTGGCGGCCGCCTGTCGGCGGGCGGGCCGGCCGCCGAAGTCGGTCAGGGTGATCGGCGTGACCAAGTATGTCGGACTGGCGGCAACCCGGGCGGTGCTGGCGGCGGGCTGCCACAACCTCGGCGAGAGCCGGCCGCAGGCGCTGTGGGAAAAGGCGTCGGCAATCAGCCGCGAGGGCACCACCGCGGTCCACTGGCATCTGATCGGTCACCTCCAGCGAAACAAGGTCGCCCGAACGCTGGCGGCGGGCCCGCTGATCCACACTGTCGACAGCGAGCGATTGGCGGAGGCGATCAGCCGCGAGGCCGCCGCCGCCGGCCGTGATTGCGAACTGCTGATCGAGGTCAACCTCGCGGGCGACCCGGGCCGCAGCGGCGTGCCGCCCGAGGCGGTAGCGGCACTGGCAGAGCGGGTCTTCAGCCTGCCGGGTCTGCAGCTGCGGGGGCTGATGGGCATGGCGAGCCATCCCGAGGCGGGCCGTGACCCGCGGCAGGAGTTTGCCGCCTTGCGGGAACTTCGCGAGGCGGTGGCGGCCGGGTCCCCCGGGTGCGATGGGCTGCCCGAGCTTTCGATGGGCATGAGCGGAGACTTTGAGGCGGCAATCCTCGAGGGCAGCACGATGGTGAGGATCGGCTCGGCCCTGTTCGCCGGCGTGGACCGGGCCTGAGGCCGCTCGAACCTCGGCGGCCCGTGAAAGAAAACGTTCCCTCCGGCTGGCTGGGTCGCCGGGGCACCGCAGTCGATCAGCCGGAGCCGGCCCCTTCGTGAAGGCTGCCGTCGTCATCCCGTCAGGTGTCCGACTGGCTTAAAGGTTTTGCCGGGACGCGTGGAGCGGCTTCCGTGGATCTGTTGTTGCGGAGGCCCTTTCCGGCACGCTGATGGAGTGCCGTCAGGCACGTGATGAACTTCAGCCGCGGCAGCATTCCATCGGGCGGCTTGCACACTGGGTGGCATCGCCCTGAGCGTTCGCGTCAGTGAGCCCACCCACTGCCACCCGGCGGCAGGATGCCGCCAATGAGCACCAGCGGAAGCCGGCGAACCTTGGCTTCGCCCGCTTCCGCCTCAGGAAAGTCGGGCACGACGCCGATGCTGTGCAACGCAGAGTCTGTGTTGTTTTGACGTCCTGAAAAACCGTGAACCCCCCGGCCGTAAGCCCGGTGATGGCGTCTCGTGGCCCACGGCTGCCATTTCTGAATATGCGATGAACGGAATGGACCTCCGTGAAGCCCGACCCGCGAGCCGAGGGAATCCGGGTCTGGGCTCAAAAACCGCGGTTTCCCTCAGCTTGCGCTTCGGGCTTCAAAGCATGGGCTTTTTCTCACTTGTACGGGTGAGACCACACCCGTGAAGCGAGCGGCAGAACGAAGCATCGTCTGGTGGTCATTCGATTGTTTGGCAACTCTTGCGCCGAACAGAATTGGCACGATGCCCGAGCTTTTGCGTCAGTGAACCGACCCACTGCCACCCGGCGACAGGATGTCGCCAATGAGAACCAGCGTATTGATGGAAACCTCGGCTTTCCATCAATCCGCCCCAGGAAAGTCGGGCAGGAGGCCCGAGCTTTCCGTGACGCCAGCGAGCAAGCGAGCCCCACCCACTGCCACCCGGCGACAGGATGTCGCCAATGAGAACCAGCGTATTGATGGA
>CAZIQV010000364.1:0-1666 GCA_964541275.1 uncultured Chitinophagaceae bacterium
GTCCGTTCCACCGCAGGCTGCTCGCCGCAGACAATTGGCACCAGATCGATGCAACCAAACCGGTGACCCTCGGGGGGCCGGGTCCCGGCCGCGGCCGCGAAGGTCGCGGTGAGGTCCATGGTAATGCCGGGCTGCGCGGTCACCTTTCCGGCCGGTAGCCGGGCCGGCCACCGCACAAGACAAGGCACGCGAATCCCGCCCTCCCACAGCGTCCGCTTGTGGTGGAACAGCGGCAGATTCCGGGACCACCGCTCGCCGCCGTTGTCACTGGAGAGGACCACCAGGGTGTTCTCGGTGAGCCCGTGCTGCTTGAGCCGATCGAGAATCATGCCGACCCCGCGGTCAACCCGCTCGAGCATCTGCCGATAGATGTCCCGGCTGCCATCGTGCATGTTCTCCCGGGTCACGTGCGGCAGCGGCCGATCGGGCGGCTGGAAGGGAGCGTGCAGCGCGAGGTGCGGCACGTAGAGAAAGAAGGGCTTGCCGGCATGCTTGTCGACAAAGGCGGCGGCCCGCTCGTTGACCAGGTCGGTGAAGTAGCCCTTCACCAGCGGATACTCAAGGCCGTCCCGCAGGGCGTAGGTGCCGTCGTAATAGCTGTGGCGGTAGTAGTCGGCATGGCCGAGGAGTTCCCCGAAGTATTCGTCGAATCCATGGTGAATCGGGTTGAACTCGTCGTCGTAGCCGAGATGCCACTTGCCGAAGCAGCCGGTCGCGTAGCCGGCGGCTTGAAGCATTTTGGCGATGCCGGGATGGTCTGCCGGCAGGCCGATCCCGTGGTGCATCTGCGTGATCTCGGTCCAGACCCCGTCAATCAGCCGGCGGCGTTCAGCGGTGTAGCCCAGCGCCCATTCAAACCCGACCCGCTGCTGCCAGCGACCCGTGATAAAGCCACAACGGGTCGGAGAGCAGACCGGGGCATTGGCATAAAAGTCGGTGAACCGGACCCCCTCGGCAGCGAGGCGATCGATGTTGGGCGTGGCAATGTCTTGACAACCAGTGCAGCCGAGGTCGCCATAGCCCATGTCGTCGACCAGGATAAAGACGATGTTGGGCTGAGCCGCCCGGGCCGGTCCCATGAAGACCGCAGCCAGCCCGACTGCCAGCCCGACCAGACGGCAGCAGCCAATCAACCAGGAGACGCAATGCATCGAAGTGCCTCAGCAGGAGAAGAAATCACAACAGTCCACCACCAACCAGCCCGCCACCACCGGGTCACTCTGCGGCAATCACCGGCCAGTCATCGGTCCGAAACGGCGAAGCTGGAAGGCCTGCATCGCTGAAGAGATTGCAGCCGGCAGGGTTGTCGGCCCAGGCATACCGCACCGCCACCGGCTCAGGCACCGCCGGGCTTGCGACCACGACCGTGTCCTTGCCTTCGATCCTCGCTTCAGCCCAGACAAACCGCCGGTCGGCCCCGGCAATCGCAAACTGCCTGAGCGGTTCCCCATCTCCGGCCACGAGGCCCTCCGCCGCATGATCGAACCTGATGATGCACCGATTTCCCGTAAACCGGGCCGCTTTGAACAGCGGCCCGCAGCAGACGATCGGCTCGTCATAGACCTCGGCGCGAGCCCACTGGGCCAGCCGGCGGCCGACTTCCTGCTTCCTCCGGGGATGGATGTCGTCGGCCTCGCCGAGGTCGATCGTCACGGCAATGCCGGTC
>CAZIQV010000365.1:0-1659 GCA_964541275.1 uncultured Chitinophagaceae bacterium
TGCCAGAATAGAGTCGGCGGGCGGGGGTTGTTCCGCGGTTGCGGCGACAGCCCCCCACCGCGGTCGTGTCGACGGCCCCCGTCTTCCTTTTCCAGTGTCTGGTTGCCCGCATATGATTCCGCCGCTGTTTGCCAATCGCTGGTTTATCGCCCTGCCCCCGATCTGGCTTGTCGGCATGGGCGGGTTGCTCGCCACGCTGCTGCTGCTGGGCTTCTGGGGTCTGTTGCGGCTCGTTGCCCCGCGGGCGGCCGACGAGGCCAAGGCGAGTCTGCGGGACGGCTTCCTCGGCCCGCTGGCGTGGCTGTTGCTGGCCGCCTCGGCGGTGGCCGTCGCCCTGACGCCGCTGGTCCCGCTGCAGAGCATCGGCCTGTCGCTGAGCCGCCTGCTCGCCGCCGGGGCATCGGCTGAAACGATCACCGTCGCGCCGGGCACGGTCCAGGAAAAAGTCGGCCTGCCGCTGCGGCCGCAGGAGTTGGCGACCATCTCATTTGAGTCCGACCGCCCGATCGTGGTGCGGACCCAGAAGCCGATCGAAGGCTTCGCCCTGCTCAAGGTGCCCGACATCGGCCTTGAGCCGGGCGAGGCCTGGCGGTGGCAAAAGACCGATGGCAGGGCAAACCCGTTTCTCGGCAACAAGGCCCAGATCGAGGTGACCAGCGACGAGGATGCCGAAGGCCCCGCGACCCTGGCGGTCCGCTGGCGGTTGGAGCCGGAGTTTCCCGAGGCGGCGATCCTGCCGCTGACGACGGTCTCGCTGCTGCTGCTGGTCCTCGCCTATCTCGCCTTCCGGCTGATCCCCCGCCGGGTCGCCGCCGTCGCCTCGTCGACAACCAAGGAGGCGATCGGCCAGCCGATCTTCACCGTGGCGATCGTCGCCGGCATCGTGCTGCTGCTGACGTTCATCTTCATTCCCTACAACACGTTCGGGGAAGATGTGAAGATGCTCAAAGACAGCGGCCTGACCCTGGTCAAGGTGCTGGCGCTGCTGGTGGTGATCTGGACGGCGAGCGTCGCGGTGGCCGATGAAATTGAGGGAAGGACGGCCCTGACGGTACTCTCCAAGCCGCTCACCCGCCGGCAGTTCGTGATCGGCAAGTACATCGGCCTCGTGCTGGTCGCCCTGCTCGTGTTTTTGATTCTCGGTTCGGTGCTGATGGCGACAACCAGCCTCAAGGTGGTCTATGACGCCCGCGAATCATCGAAGACCGACCCGCTCTGGAGCGACTGTGCCGCCGAGATGATCACGATCGTGCCCGGGCTGGTGCTGTCGCTACTCGAGACGATCCTGCTGGCGGCGGTGAGCCTGGCGGTGTCGACCCGGGTCGGCATGATTCCGAATCTGATCATCTGCTTCACGGTCTATGTCCTCGGCCACCTGGTGCCGCTGATCGTCCAGTCGAGCGTCGGCAAACTGGCGATCGTGCGGTTTGTCGGCCGCCTGTTTGCCACCCTGCTGCCGGTGCTTGAACACTTCACGATCGAGGCGGCAGTCGTCGGCGGCGTGCCGATTCCCTGGAGCTACCTCGGCTGGGCCGCTCTCTATGCCGGCCTCTACGCCACGATCGCCGTGCTGATCGCCCTCGTGCTTTTCCAGGATCGCGATCTGGCCTAGGCTCTGTCTGAAAACTCAGTACCTGGCTTCGAGCGGCTCATTTACCC
>CAZIQV010000366.1:0-1658 GCA_964541275.1 uncultured Chitinophagaceae bacterium
GACGTTCCAGCCGCAACTGCCGCAGGCCGGGCGGTACGAAGTTCGACTGGCGTACACACCGCGGTCGAACCGGGCCACCAATGTGCCGATCACGCTCCTGACGCTCGACGGCGACGCTGCAGTGGAAGTCAACATGCAGAAGCGGCCCCCGGTTGCCGGCCATTTCGTTTCGCTGGGGACCTATGCCTTCGATCGTTCGGGGCAATGGTTCGTGATGGTCTCGAATGAGGGAACCGATGGGTACGTGGTTGTCGACGGCCTGCAGTTTCTGCCGGTTGATGGTGAGCCTCAGGACAGGTTGTCCGAGCGGAACCTGCCCGACCTTTCCAATGAACAGGTGCGTCGCGCGCGGGCTCGGGTGAACCGCCTGAAGCAAGAGCAGCAAGAACATGCTGCGCGGCGGCCAAAGGTGCCGCGGGTGATGGCAGTGGCCGAAGCAGATCAGATCCGCGACTGCCGGCTTTGCATCCGGGGTGATGTCCACAACCCTGGGGCTGTGGTGCCTCGCGGCGTGTTGCAGGCGGTCACGCTGGCGACACCGCCAGCCATGCCGGCTGATGAGAGTGGCCGGCGGGAGTTGGCGGCCTGGATCACCGACGCCGAGCATCCGCTCACCTCGCGGGTGTTCGTGAACAGGATCTGGCAGTGGCTTTTTGGCCGCGGTCTGGTTGCGACACCAGACAATTTCGGTCTGACGGGTTCCCTGCCATCGCATCCGATGCTCCTTGACTACCTCGCCCGCCGGTTGACTGAAGGCGGCTGGTCGACCAAGGAAATCATTCGGGAAATCGTGCTTTCGCGGACCTACCGGCAGGCAGTCAGACACGGGCCGGCAGCGGCGGAGTGCCCAGACAGCCGGCTGCTTGCCGGCGTCACTCGCCGTCGGCTCGATGCAGAAAGCCTGCGGGATGCGATGCTTGCCGTCGCAGGCACGCTTGAGACCCGCGGCGGTGGACCCGGGATCGCTGACGCGTCAGTCCTTGCCAAGGCGGGAGGCGACACGCCGTCGGAATACAATTTTGTGTTCGCCGATACCCGACGCAGTATTTACACCCCGGCATTCCGGAACCGGCGGCACGAACTGTTTGAAGCGTTTGATGCAGCGAATCCGAACGCGGTGGTAGGGCTCCGGTCTGTCAGCACGGTGCCGACCCAATCGCTGTACCTGCTCAACAGCAGGTTTGTGCAAACCCAGGCAGATGCCGCAGCGGCCAGAATCCTCACCCAGACGCGAGTTGAAAGCAGGTGCATCGAGCAGGCATTTCGCCTCAGCCTGGGCAGGCTCCCGTCAGATCAGGAGCGGGTGGAGGTGAGCCGATGTCTGGCGACAGGGCGTGCCCAGGGGCAGGGACAAAGGGCCGGTCTGGCAGTCGTGCTTCAGGCCCTGTTCGGCTGCATTGATTTTCGAACCTTGGAGTAGCGGCATGACGAACCGAACATCTGCAGAGGTCGCGGTCGGGCTTCAGCGTCGGGATATTTTGCGATCGACCGCCTGCGGCTTCGGGTCACTCGCCCTCGCCGCCTTGTCGAGCCGCGATCAGGCGGCCGCTGCCGAGTTGCTCCGAACCCACCACCAGCCTCGCGCGAAGCGAGTCATCTTCCTTTTCATGGCTGGCGGTGTCAGTCAGGTCGACAGTTTCGACTACAAGCCGCTGCTT
>CAZIQV010000367.1:0-1654 GCA_964541275.1 uncultured Chitinophagaceae bacterium
CCTGCCTGATCACGGATGAGGCTCAGAATTTGGTCGCGTTGTCGGGGAGCAAGTCGCATCGCCTGCTCATTCTACATCCGAATGCTTCGAGAGGGTCAGCCGAGGTATCCAACTGTGGGCCCGCTGAGAACGCATATACTTCCAACGCGTGAACGCTTTTCGGAGAAGCGTTGCCGGCGGCTGAAAGGGTTTGGCATGCAACATTCAGAAACCGGGCTCTGGAGGTCGAGGGCCCTGATTGGCGGCACCTGGTGCGAGGCGGCCTCGGGGCGGCGGCTGGAGGTGATCGACCCGGCCACTGGCGTGGCGATCGGCAGCGTGCCGGAAATGGGGGCGGTCGATGCGGAGCATGCCATTGAAGCCGCGGCCACCGCCCTGCCCCGCTGGCGGCAGCAGACGGCCAAGGCCCGGGGGCAGTTCCTGCGACAATGGTTTGAGACGGTGACGGCTGCCACCGGCGACCTGGCTGCCATCATCACGGCTGAGTCGGGGAAGCCGCTGGCCGAGGCCCGCGGTGAGGTTGGCTATGCCGCGGCCTTCCTGGAGTGGTATGCCGAAGAGGCCCGGCGGGCCTACGGCGAGGTGATTCCGCCGCACCAGGCCGACAAGCGGCTGCTGGTGATTCGCCAGCCGATCGGGGTGGCAGCGGCCATCACCCCCTGGAACTTTCCGGCCGCGATGATTCTGCGGAAGGCGGCCGCCGCCCTCGCCGCCGGCTGCACGATGGTGGTCAAGCCGGCCCCGCAGACACCCCTGACGGCACTGGCACTGGCGACGTTGGCTGAGCAGGCCGGCCTCCCGTCGGGGGTGCTCAACGTCGTCACCGGCAGCATCGACTCGTCCCGCGAAATCGGCACTGCCATCTGTGAGAGCCCGACCGTCCGGGCCTTGTCGTTTACCGGTTCAACCTCAGCCGGCGTTGCCCTGGCACGGCAGGCCGCGGGGACCGTCAAGAAGGTCTCGCTGGAACTCGGTGGCAACGCCTCGTTTATCGTCTTTGACGATGCCGACCTCGACGCTGCCGTGGCGGGTGCCCTCGTCGCCAAGTTCCGCAACACCGGCCAGACCTGCGTCTGTGCCAACCGGCTGTTTGTGCAGGCAGCGGTACACGACGCCTTCGTGGAGAAGTTTGCTGCTGCCGTCGCCCAGCTGAAGGTGGGGCCGGGGGCCGACGAGGGGGTGGCAGTCGGGCCGCTGATCGATAGCCGGGCCATCGAGAAGGTGACGGGACTGGTAACCGATGCAGTTGCCGCAGGCGGCCGGCCGGTCCTCGGTGGAACTTCACATAGCCTCGGCGGCACCTTCTTTGAGCCGACGGTGATCACTGGGGCGACGCCAGCCATGCGGCTGGCCCGGGAGGAGATTTTTGGTCCGGTGGCAGCGGTGTTTCGCTTTGAGACCGAGGCCGAGGTGTTGGAACTGGCAAACGCCACCGAGTTTGGCCTGGCGTCGTACTTTTACAGCCGCGATATCGGCCGCTGCTTCCGGGTCGCTGAAGCCCTGGAGTGCGGCATGGTTGGAATCAACACCGGCATCCTCTCGACCGAGGTCGCCCCCTTCGGCGGCGTCAAGTCATCGGGCCTCGGCCGCGAAGGGGGCCGGTATGGGCTGGATGAGTACCAGGAGTTGAAGTACCTCTGCTTTGGTGAGATCG
>CAZIQV010000368.1:0-1651 GCA_964541275.1 uncultured Chitinophagaceae bacterium
GGATGGCCGGCAAACGGGTGCTGCTGCTCTATCCCTCGGGGCTCGACTTCATCGCCGCCTTCATGGGCTGCCTGTACGGCGGCGCGATTGCCGTGCCGGCCTACCCGCCGCGGAAAAACCGTTCCGTCGAGCGAATTGAGGCGATCGCCGCCGACGCCAATGCCTCGGTCGCCCTGACCACTCGCGATGTGCTCGATCGGTTCGACGCCCTCCGAACTTCGGCCCCGAGCCTTGAGCACCTGATGTGGCAGGTCGACAGCGAACTCGATCCGCACTGGTCCGATCGCTGGGAGCGGCCCCCGGTCGACGGCGAAACGCTGGCGTTTCTGCAGTACACCAGCGGATCGACCGGAATGCCGAAGGGGGTGATGCTCTCGCACGAGAATTTGCTGCACAATTCCCTCCGCATCATGCAAGCCTTTGAGATCACCCGCAGCCAATCGGGGGTGTTCTGGTTGCCGAGTTTCCATGACATGGGGCTGATCGGCGGCATTCTGGTGCCGCTTTACGGCGGCAAGTTCAACGTGCTGATGTCACCGGTCGCGTTCCTGCAAAAACCGCTCCGGTGGCTGCAGGCGATTGCCAAGTACCGAGCGTCGATCAGCGGCGGGCCGAACTTCGCGTACGAACTCTGCGTCCGCAAAACCACGCCCGAGCAACGGGCCGCGCTCGACCTGTCGAGTTGGTCGCTCGCCTTCAACGGGGCCGAACCGGTGCGGGCCGAGACGATGGCTGCCTTCGCGGAGGCCTTCGCGGTCAGCGGCTTCCGCCGAGAGGCCTTCTATCCCTGCTACGGGCTCGCCGAGAGCACGCTGATGGTGACCGGCGGCATGAAGTTTGAGCCGCCGGTCGTCCGGAACTTCGATCCGCTTTCGGTCGACACCGGCACTGTTCAGGTCCGCTCTGCCGACGATCCTGCCGCCCGCAGGCTTGTCGGCAGCGGACGCGAACTCGACGGGCAGGACGTGCTGATTGTCGATCCGCAGTCCCGCGAGCCGCTGCCGCCGGGCGGTGTCGGCGAAATCTGGGTCAGCGGCCCGAGCGTGGCCAAGGGCTACTGGAACCGGCCGGACGAGACCGCCGAGACCTTTGGTGCGATGCTGGCTCTTCCCGCCGCCGACGCACCGAGCCGCATGGGACGCTGGCGGCCGAATCCGGGCCCCTACATGCGGACCGGCGACCTCGGCTTTTTCGACAACGGCGAACTGTTTGTCACCGGCCGGCTGAAGGATCTGATCATCATCCGCGGCCGCAACCACTACCCGCAGGATCTCGAGCACAGTGTCGAGGGGGCAAGCAGCGTCGTCCGGCCCGGATCGGTCGCCGCCTTCGCCGTCGAAATCGACGACCGCGAACGGGTCGTGATCGTCGCCGAACTCGAGCGGGGCAAGCGTGATCCAGCGGCCCTGCGGGCGGCCTTCGAGACGATTCGCAAACGGCTCGCGACCGAACACGAGGTGGCCGCCGAGGCAATCGTGCTGGTGCGGCCAAACAGCATTCCCAAGACCTCCAGCGGCAAAATCCAGCGACACGCCTGCCGGCGGCAATTTCTCGAAGAGAGCCTCGCCGTCATCGAGCAGCACATCGGCTGGGTTGAGTCGGCGGCAGCGACGTCGGCGGCCGACCGACCGACCCCCGAGGCTCCGCGGCT
>CAZIQV010000369.1:0-1649 GCA_964541275.1 uncultured Chitinophagaceae bacterium
CCCCCTTCGTTGGAGAGGTATCGGGCCGGTGGCAGCAGCGGGGCAAGTTTTTCGGCGGCCGTCCTACTTGGTTGCCATGCGGGCCACGCCGTCCCAGTCGTCGGGCGGCGGATGCTGCTGATATTCGGCACAGATCTGCCGGAGCCGGCGAACCGACACCTCGTCGGGCCAGTCCTGCTGCAGGGTTTCGAGCATCGCCAGAGCCTCCCCGAATTGCCTGTTTTGAGAGACCGCCCAGGCCAGTTCGTAGCGGCGGGCAAAGTCAAGCCGCCGGGGGTCGGTCTGACCGGCCGGGCCGAGCGGTTCGTAGATGCGTTTGCCCTGTCGCTTGCCCTTGACTGCAACCAGATCGACCAGACGCCAGTCGAGCGGGGTGGTCACCGCCTGCTTGACGTCCTCGCTAACGAGCACATCGGTGCCGTAGAACTTGTTGATGCTCTCAAGCCGGGCGGCGAGATTCACGGTGTCGCCCAGCACGGTGTAGCTCAGCCGGCTGCGGGCTCCGACGTTGCCGACAATCACCCGGCCGGTGGCGAGGCCAAAGCGGGTGTGCAGTTCCGGCAGGCCCTGCTGCCGCCAGCGGGCATTGCAGCCGGCCAGTTGCCGTTGAATCTCCAGCACCGCCGCCAAGGCGTGGTCGGCATGGGCGGCGTCGGGCCGGGGAGCACCCCAGAAGGCGACGATCGCATCGCCGATCAGCTTGTCGACGGTGGCTTCATGCCGCTCAAGCACCGTGAGGGCCTCGTGGAAGTAGTCGGCCATGTGGTCGGTGAGGGCCTCGGGGCCGAGGGCTTCGGCGATCGTGGTAAATCCGCTGATATCGGTAAACAGAATTGTCAGCGACTCGCTCGTTCCACCGATCTGGGCGACCTCGCCGCGGTGCAACAGCTCACGGACGACTTCCATCGGCACATACTTCGAGAACGACTGCAGCGTCGAAAGCATCTGTCGCTGCGCCTCGGCCAACTGCGTCACCTCCGCCAGGGTCGACTCGACCGCCGCATGCTCGTCGAGGTCGAGGCTGCGAATCCGGCGGCTGGAGTCGGCGAGTGCCTCCAGCGGCCGGCCGTAGGTGCGGGCCATCGCCAGGGCCATCACCAGCGCCGCGGCGAGAGCCAGCAGCGAGACGACCAGCGTGATGTTCCGCTGGCGGACGACATCGCCGAGAAAGTCCTGCTCCGGCACCACCACGCCGATCCGGAAGGTGTTGTCGCCCAACGGATAGGAATGAAACCCGCCCCACCAGGGCTCACCGGCGGCCTGGAACCGAAAGGCGGTCTCTGGCCGGCCCGCTTTCTCCCAGGCCGACACGGCCGCCGACATCGCCGGATGGCTGTGGCCGGCAGCCGGAGGCAGCGTTGCGGCGGTGTCGGCGACAGCCGTCTCCGGCGGCGTGAACAACAACGCGTCGCGAATGGCCGCCGGGGCGTCGTAGCGTTCGTCCCGCGGCAGGCCCACCACGGCAAGCTCATCACCGCCGGCGTCCTCGACCAGGACAAAAGCGGTGCCCCGCTCACTCACCGGCAGGTCGGTGGTGAATCGGGAGATGTCGAGCAGCAGCAGGTCAAAGGCCACCACATAGGTCGTGCCGTCAACCTCCCAGTGGGTGGCGGCGGTGATGCCGGGGTCTTTGGTGATGAAAAAGATCA
>CAZIQV010000370.1:0-1641 GCA_964541275.1 uncultured Chitinophagaceae bacterium
TTCAACACCGTCGCCGAGGCCCGCGATGCGACCGGTGCCAATGCGACGATGATCTTCGTGCCGCCCCCATTCGCGGCCGACGCGATCCTCGAGGCGGTCGCCGCCGGCATCGAACTGGTGATTGCGATCACCGAGGGGATTCCGGTGCTCGACATGGCCCGGGTGATGCCGGTGGTCGAGCAGTCGTCGAGCCGGCTGGTCGGCCCCAATTGCCCCGGCGTGATCACTCCGGGCGAGTGCAAAATCGGGATCATGCCAGGCTACATCCACACGCCCGGCCATGTCGGCGTGATGAGCCGCTCGGGCACCCTGACCTACGAGGCGGTCTGGCAGTTGACCCAGCTTGGTCACGGCCAGAGCACCTGTGTCGGCCTCGGCGGTGACCCGCTGGTCGGGTCGAGTTTCATCGACATCCTCAAACTCTTCGAGGCCGACCCCGACACCCATGCCATTCTGATGATGGGCGAGATTGGCGGCTCGGCCGAGGAAGAGGCGGCCGCTTTCGTGAAGGAACATGTCACCAAGCCGGTGGCGGCCTTCATCGCAGGTCGGACGGCGCCGCCTGGCAAGCGGATGGGCCACGCTGGAGCGATCATCTCCGGTGGCAAAGGTACTGCCGAGGCAAAGCTCGAGGCACTCCGCGACGCCGGCATTGAGATCGCCGAGAGCCCGGCCGACATGGGGGCGGCCATGGCCCGGGCGATCGACCGCCGCGGCTGATCCGTTCTTTGAATCAACAGTTGCGGCCGCCCCGATGCCATTCGGCCCCCCCGCGATGGCCGCAGGTGACAATGTCGTGCCCGAGCCCTCGTGTCTCGCTGGCCGAGGCTCTTCGGGCATGGTGCCTCACGACAACCTACCGCTGCGAAACGGCACCTTCAGCACCGAAGCCCGAACGCTATGCTGGCGGCATGACGTCCATCCTTGGAACCCTGCCATCTGCCCGGCCCGCAGAGGATCATGCTGCCCGCGTTGCCGCCGACATCCCCGGCGGCGGAATGCTCTGCACGACGCTGGGCCGTGGGCAGGCGGCCATTTCTCTGGCTGAAGCCCGTCCCGACGCTGAGGTCAACCTCTGGTTTTTGGACCGCTACCAGCAACAGCTGCTTGCCGCTGCGGTTCCAGATCTGCCCAGATCGCTTTCGTTGCACTGCCTGGCCGACCCGCCACCGGCGGCTGCCGGCAGGCCTTATGACCTTGCCGTCATTCCGGTTTTCAAATCGGGCGAGGCTGAGCTGACCCGTGACCTCCTGCAGGCGGCGTTGGAACAGCTCGCAATCGGCGGCCACCTGGTCGCCGCCATCGACAATCCCCGCGACCGTTGGCTGCGGGAACAGCTAGCCGCCACCGGTGAGACGGTGCGGGTTCGGGCCGACGAGGCGGCCAAACCGGCGACTGTCTGCTACATCGTGCAGAAGACCCGGCCGCTGAAGAAACTACGGGATTTCAGCTGCGAGGTGGTCTTCCGCGACCGCGACCGGCTGCTGACTGCCTTGACCCGTCCTGGCGTCTTTGCCCATCGCCGCATCGACCCGGCCGCCCGGCACCTGCTCAATGCCGTTGATCTGGCCGAGGGGGCCCGCGTCCTTGAGCTCGGCTGTGGCTCGGGCTGCGTCAGCCTGGGGCTGGCTGCCCGGCATC
>CAZIQV010000371.1:0-1611 GCA_964541275.1 uncultured Chitinophagaceae bacterium
CTGGTCGCGGCCCTCGGTGACCACGTCGAGCCGTTCGGCCATCGCCCGCTGCAGTCGCTTCATCGCCTCGCGGACCGGCGGCGCGTCGGCGACCGGCCGGGTGGCAGCGGTTACCCGGTCGGTCCGAATCTCGCAGGAGACGTCCCGGCCGTCGAGGAGCACCCGCCCGGCGGAAAAGCTGATCGTGGTGCCGGCGACGAGGCCGGCCAGACCCTCCTGATCGGTGAGCGGCAGACCGCGATCGAGGGCGGCAAGCGCGACCGCCCGGTACATCGCTCCGGTGTCCATGTAGCACCAGCCGAGGCGGTCAGCCAGCCGTCGGGCGGTCGAGCTCTTGCCGGCACCGGCCGGACCGTCAAGCGTGATGATCATCGCGGAACCAGATCTCCAAATCCAACCATTCGCGGCGGGCGAGTCGGTATTCAAGGGCAGTCCCGACGATTGCCACATCACCCTCGGCGGCCGGGTCGCCGCCAGCTCGACGGGCCTCGGCGATCGGCCGACTCCAGTCGAATCGCAGCGGCTGGGCCTCGCCAACAGTCTCGAGCAGCTGCAGCCGCAGCCCGCGACGGCCCGACGGTTCGCTGAGATTTTCCGCTGCCGTCAGCCGCACTCCGGCCGGTAGCGGGAGGGGCAAGGGGGGCACCGCCAGCGAGCGGCCGGCCGTCCAGCTGATCGCCCGCTCGGTGGCACCCGCCAGGTCGATTCCAAGGGCGAGGCGGGCCTCGAGCCGTTGCGGCTGAAGGCTGGTGGCCAGCAGCGTGTCGAGCGTGTGCGGGCTGCTGCGGAGGTGCCACGGCAGCCCGTCGCAGAAGAGCTGAAGGTTGGTGGTAACCTCGCCGGCCTCGGGCCCGCGTCCGCGGCCCAGTCCGCCCCCTTCGCTGGCCAGCACCAGCAGCCAGGGTGAGCAGAGCCGCTGCCGCTGCGTGGCGATGAGCTGGGACTGAAGGCACCGGAAGACGTCACAGAAGTCGTTTTCATTCCAGGCGAATCGGCAGGCGAGAAAGCGACTCCAGGGATCGTCGGTGGTGGCGAGGGCGGCGGCGGCGGCTGTCAGTTCGACGGCGATTTCAAGCATGGCCGCCGGCAGGCCGGGGACGAGGCTGACCTGCTGCCGAAACTGGGCCAGGGTCTCGCCCGCCGCGTCGATGAGTCGACCTTCGCTGGTGATCGCCTGTTCCTGCCGGTCGATCGCATCGGCGACCATCCGGCTGTAGCGGACCTGAGGCGGCCTCCATGACGCCGTCGATCCGGCCGCGACGTCGGGCCAGCAGCAGGCTAGTTGTTGCGACAGCAGATTGCGATCTGCCGGGCCGCGGCGGAAGGCCACGATGCCGCCGGTCCCCCGGTGCACCCGCAGCTGCAGCCCGGGGCAGGAAAGGGTCAGGGACTCGGCATCGCCGCGGGGTCGCCACCAGCTTCGCAGCCAGCCCGCAGACCGCCCTTCGGCGGCGTTCCCCGACGACCGGCCGGCGGCGGCTGCCGGTTGCGGCTCCAGTTGACACGCCGCCGCCGTGATCTCGCCTGCGGCGGTGTTGCGGCCGGCGACGAGCCGCTCCGCTTCCGCCCGGAGCGAGGCTGCCGGCCCGGAAAGCGGCACGGAGGGCGGCA
>CAZIQV010000372.1:0-1608 GCA_964541275.1 uncultured Chitinophagaceae bacterium
TCCTCGAGGCTCGCCTCGCCGTCGAGCATCTCCAGCAGCGCGTATTCCTCGGGCCGAAACCGGTAATAGTTCAGCCCGATTGGATCCTTGACGACGTACCAGGCCTGCCCCTGGTGCACCTGCCGGTTGGTCACCAGATCACCGCGGCACCGCAGGCCGACCGGCCGGGAGGTGCTTCCGCGAAAGGCGTCGGCAATGGCCATGGCTCACCTCACTGGGTGTCGGCAGTCGTCACCGCCCGGTGGACCGGAGGCAGCGGAGCCTGCTGCGAGTGGATCGTCATCGTGGCCTGCTGGCCAGCCCGCAGCAGCCACTGGTTCGACCCGGCGGGCTGGCGGTTTTCGACCTCGGCCCAGACGCGATAGTCGCCCCCCGGCTCGACCAGCGGGCTGACGAAGACGATGCGACCCTTGAAGGCCTCTTCCCGCGCGGCGGCAAAGTTCACCGTCACCGTCACCGGCCGGTCGTGAACCTGCTCGGGCTCGAACTTGGCCGAGTCGACATAGCCCTCCACCCGCAGCTTGTCGGTGCGGACGACCCGGGCCAGCGGGTCGCCGGGCTGCATCCACTCGCCGAGGTGCGGGTAGACCTGCACGACCACGCCGTCGATCGGCGAGGCGATCCGCCGCCGCTCAATGCGGTTGTCGGCCGCCTCGACCTCAACCTCTTTGGAATGGGCGTCGAGGGCCGAGAGCCGTCGCTCAAGCTCCGCCTGTTCGATCTGCAGCTCGCTCTTTTTTTGGTTCAGCTGCAGCCGGGCCAGCTCCACCTCGGTCACGCTGCCGGGCACTTTCCGGTTGGAGGCGACCGCCTTGGCCACCTCGGCCTCGGCCACCTGTTCGGCGGCGACGGAATAGCGGACGTCGACATCGCTCTCGGCCCGGGCCTTGGCCTGATCGTGTTCGGCCTGGGCTTTTCGCTTTTCGAACCGGGGCTGGGAATCGTCGATGCGGGCAATCGTGTCGCCGCGGGCCAGGGTATCGCCCTCCTTGATCGAGAGCTCGACGAGCACGCCCGCCTCGCGGGCCGGCACGCGGGCCTCTTCGACCAGCGAGATCAGGCAGCGGGAGAGGACCGGTTCAGCGGCGGCCGACTCCTCGGCCGCCGGCAGGAGACGGCCACCAGCCACGAGCACGACCGCCGCCAGCCAACCCAGACGCACCCTGCCGCCCCGCGCTTGCCTCATGTCCATCTCCTGCATCCCGATCGTTTCTCGCCTCACCACAGCCGGAAAAAGACCTGCGTCTGGAAAAAAGCCATCACGTCCATCAGCCAGACATAGCCCATCGCATGGGGGCCGCAGTTGACCCGGGCGGTGACGGTCGCCCCCGCCCCCAGCTCCTCTTTTTCATGATTGCTCGGATCGATGGTAATTTGTACCAGTACGGTGTTGCCCTGTTCGCCGCGGACCTCGGCCTGTTCGTGGATTTCTTCCACAACGCCGTAGTGCCGGGTGCCGGGGTCGGTCGCCACGATATAGTCGACTTCGAGTTTGCGGCCTTCAGCCTGGGCCTCGGCGAGCGCCCTGTTGATGTGGCCGAGCCGGTCGTCGGGCATGTGGATTTCCAGTTCCCACTCGCCGGTCTTGTCGGCCACGCTCATCAGCAC
>CAZIQV010000373.1:0-1608 GCA_964541275.1 uncultured Chitinophagaceae bacterium
TCCCGCATGTCAGCAGCATGCAACTCGCCTTTGCCCGCGTGAAGGAAAGCTGGGAAGACGCCTACCTGGCGAGCCTTTCCGGACTCTCGACGATCGAGCGGGTGATTGAAAAGATTCGCACGGTCGACACCGCCGGCCTGTTCACCAGCGAGCAGTGGCCGCCGAACGTGGTGGCCGCCTCGCTGCTCGAGCAGGGTCTGCAGGGCTATCAGGCCTACGTCTGCGAAAACCTCGGCTCGCCCGATGAGCGGGTGACCCAGGGCAGCCTGAAGGAAATTGCCCGCGACTCCTTCGGGCCACTGAACGTGATGATTCTGGTGCGGCCGAGCGGTCCGCCCGAAACGCCCGACGAAGCGGGGCAGCGGCTGTTCGGCAACCGGGACGAACTCTTTTTGCAGTCGCGGCCCAAGCGGGGGCTGCTGACGCCGGCCGAAGTCCGCAGCCTGGCGCTGGCCGAGATGTCGCTCACATCCGCGAGCATCGTCTGGGATGTCGGCGCCGGCAGCGGGTCGGTGGCGGTCGAGGCGGCCCGGCTGGCCTCCGCGGGCGAGGTCTATGCGATTGAGATGGACCCCGACGATCACCGGCTGATCGAAGAGAACGCGCGGCGGTTTGGCGTTGGCAACCTCAAGGCGATTCTCGGCCGGGCCCCGGAGGCCTGGGCCGACCTGCCCGCCCCCGACAGCATTTACGTTGGCGGCAGCGGCAGGGCGGTCGCCAGCCTGGTCGAGCAGGCCTGGGAGCAGTTGAAGCCGGGCGGCCGGCTGGTGACCAACTGCAACAGCATCGAAAACCTCGCTGCCGTTCATGCCCTGCTGCGGGCTCGCTCCGACGATGCCGCCTACTGGATGGTCAACATCGCCCGCGGCATTGAGCAGATGGACCGGATTCGCTTCGAGGCGATCAACCCCAACTTTCTGATGGCGGCGACCAAGGCAGGCTGACATGGACGACCAGCTGCCGGACCCACTCGATGTCATCGCTGTCGGGGCCCATCCCGACGACGTCGAGATCGGCTGCGGCGGCACGCTGGCCCGGCTGGTCGATCAGGGACTGCGGGTCGGCATCGTCGATCTCACCGACGGTGAGCCGACGCCCCGGTCGAGCGGCCCGGAGCAACGGCTGGCCGAGGCTCGGGCGGCAGCCGCGGTCCTCGGTGTGGCCCACCGCGAGCAGCTCGGCTTTCCGAATCGACGGCTGTTTGACGGCTTTGAGGTGCGGGTGGCGCTGGCCAAGGTGTTTCGGCGGTTTCGCCCCCGGCTGGTGCTGGGCCTTGGAGACAAGACTCCGCTGGCCTCGCCCGACCACGCTCAGGCGGTGGCGATCACCGAGGCGGCGGTGTTCTATTCACGGCTGACCAAGTGGGACGACACCTTCGACGGGCTGCCGGTCCACACGGTGCCGAACCTTTTGTGCTACTTCCTGTTTGCCGGGGTCGCCGACCTGCCCGCCGCCCACTGGCCGCTGGTGGTCAACATCCACGGCCTGCTCGACCGCAAGCTCGAGGCGATCCGCTGCTATGCCTCGCAGTTTCCGCCGGAAAAGGCCCACATCTATCCGCGGGTCGAGGCTCTGGCCCGGATGGTGGGTCTGATGGGAGGCTGCGAT
>CAZIQV010000374.1:0-1605 GCA_964541275.1 uncultured Chitinophagaceae bacterium
GAGCACCCCGGCGACCGCCTCCGGGTCTGCCGGACGGCCGAGAACAGCGGTCGCCCCGGCCTCGCGGGCCGCCGCCACCGCGTCGCCCCGCGGGAACGAGCAGAGCAGGACAATTCCTCGACCTGGCCGCTGGCCCGCGAGCAGCCGCAGCCAGCCGAGTTCGGTCTCGATGCGAGTGTGGAGATCCCAGACGAGCCACGCCGACCTATCGGCGATCGGGGGACGGCCGACCGTCCTGCAGACGACGGTGCCGCCGGCCGTGCCGACCAGGTCGCTCGCCGCATCGACGGCAGCCGGCGACCCGGCGGCGACCGTCACTGTCGGCGGTTCGCTGAGGCCGGCAGCAGCCTCGCGGTGCCACCGCTCCTCGCGGCGGGCGGTGAGCGGCAGGCCGAGGCTGCCAGGCCGGCCGGCGTCGAGGGTGGCCAGCCACCACCGCAACCGGGCCGGAAAATCGTGCCAGACGATGCACGTGACGCCCGGCAGGCGCGGTCCGCTGCGGCGTCTGCCGTCGGCGAGGCACGACTCGACGCTGACGACCCGGGCCAGCGGCCAGCGGCGGGTGAGGGCGAGCACGTCGGCGAAACCGATCAAGCCGGGCCGTGATTCGGCGATACAGATGATCGTCGGCGGTGGGTCGGCCTCCGGCAGTTCGCACGCGGAGGGGACATCGGGCACTTCCCGCATCGGGAGTATCGTTGCCGTTTCCGCCGCAGCCAGCCGAAACTCAAGCGTCGCGGAACTGGCACCGACCCAAAGCAGGCGGCGACAGGGGGGGCTGGGGCTCCCCTTCACTGGTGAGCGAGCAGAACAGGCAACCAGATCATTGAGCGGATTCCTCCTCGGGGGGAGCCGCGTCACGACCGCTGCTGCCCCGGCGACGTCGCAAGACGCCCGCAGCCCGGACGCGTTTTTGAAGCTCCGATTCTCGGCGGCGGTTCCTGCGGCCCTGGAGGGTTCGTTGTGTGCTGCTGCCATCGCGGTCGGCTCGGTTGCAAAAACCAATCACGCGGTCTCCAGCGACTCCGGTGCCCGCGAACCGCCTCCAGACCCGGCGGACGCTGCACGTCGGTCAGGTTGCCGTCGCGGCCCGCGACAACCGCACGTTGTGCGAGGCGACCGGTGGCCTCGTGAAGATCGCTGATAGCATTTCCTGACAGTACCGTCTGCGGCAATGGCAAAACGGGATTCCGCCGCGGTCTCGCCGTCGTGGGGCCCGCCCGGACCTCGCGGAAACTCATCTTGACGGTCCGCGGCCGCTTTTGAAAATGCCCCTGCCATGGCTGCTCTGTTCGGGAGTGGCCGGCAGATCTGACCGCGGGATGGGTCCGATTCGTTTGCCGCAGGGACGCGGCGAGCGGGCCCGCCCGGGTTCCACGCTGGCAGGAGGCCGCTGGGATGGATGACCGCGTCGAGGCAGGCAAAAGTGGTCGGCGAAGGCCGGCAGGAGATGACCGGCGGTTGCGGCTGTCGCAGATCTTTCCAGCCGGGCGATTCTTCGCCGGCGACGACATCGTGTTCGGACGATTCACCGATCGTCCCGATGCCTGCGGGCCGGGCGACCTGTTTGTCGCCCGCGCGGGTGCCAGTGAGGACGGCCACGAG
>CAZIQV010000375.1:0-1601 GCA_964541275.1 uncultured Chitinophagaceae bacterium
GCACGCACTCGTGGTCGATGACTCAAAACCGGTTCGCAGCATCCTCACCAAGCTGCTCAGCGGGCTGAAGTTCGAATGCCAAGAGGCGGCCAATGGGGTCGAGGCACTCGACAAGCTGCTGCGGATGCCGCGGCCAACGCTGATCACGCTCAACCGTCACATGCCGGAGATGGACGGCTTTGAATTGCTTGGCCGGCTCCGCCGCAGCCCACAGTTTCGCGACCTCACGGTCGTCATGATCTCGACCGACGCCGACGAAGCGAGCGTGACCGCCGCCCGAAATCTCGGTGCGGACGACTTCGTGGCCAAGCCCTTCACGCCCTCCGATCTGATCAGCCGGCTGCAGACGCTCGGCGTTGCCGTCTCCCGGCCGATGAGTGGGCATCCGACGTCGGAATCCGCCGCCGATCCCTCCGCCCGGAAGGCAGCCGCCGGCCTGTCGGTGTCCGCACCGTCCCTGCGGCTGCTGGTCGTCGATGACTCGGCGACCATTCGCGGTGTCCTCTCCAAGACGCTTAACGCCACCCCGGGCATCCGCGTTACGGCCACCGCTGCCAACGGGCAGAAGGCTCTTGGCATCCTGGCAGCTGAAACATTCGATCTGGTCCTGCTCGACGTCGAAATGCCGGTGATGGATGGCCTGGAAACCCTCCGGCAGCTGCGGCAGCAGCATCCCCGGCTGCCGGTGATCATGTTCTCGAGCCTGACGGAGCGGGGAGCAAAGGCGACCCTCGATGCCTTGATCGGCGGCGCCAACGACTATGTTGCCAAGCCGAGCGGCGGCGACGCCGCTGCGATCGCCGCCCGGATTGAATCTGAGTTAATTCCGAAAATTCGGGCGGTAAGCCGGCAGCCGAGTCTGGCCAACCCGCGGCTGCCACCGCAGCCGGTATCGCCGCCCGGGGGCGGCGCACCGACAAGCGCTGACAGGAAAAAGCCGGCAGGGCGGGCCCGGAGCATCGCCGCGGTCGTGATCGCGGTCTCGACCGGGGGCCCGACCGCACTGGCCGAGGTGCTACCTCGCATCGTCGATCCGGCTGGCCCACCGATTCTGATCGTCCAGCATATGCCCCGAGAGTTTACGGCCCATCTAGCGACGCGGTTGACCAAATTCTGCGGGCATTCGGTCACCGAGGCCGTCGCAGGCCAGTCGCTCGAGCCGGGCATGGTCGTGCTGGCTCCGGGCGGGGTCCACCTTGAGGTCGTCCAGAACCGGGATTGCGTCCGGCTCGGCTTCAATCATGACCCGCCGGAAAATTCCTGTCGGCCGGCGGCCGACGTGCTGTTCCGCTCAGCCGCCCGGGTTTTCGGCAGCGAGACGCTGGCTGTGGTCCTCACCGGGATGGGCAGCGATGGACTCGCCGGCTGCCGCGAGATCGTCGCGTCCGGCGGGACCGTACTCGCTCAGGACGAGCCGACGAGTGTCGTCTGGGGCATGCCCGGTCAGGTGGTGCGGGCCGGCCTCGCCGATGCTGTGTTACCCCTCGATCGAATCGGCCCCGACGTCGCCATGCGGCTGCGTCGGCAGCAACGCTGAGCGGTTTTTGGGGGTTCGGCCCCGTCTCTTCCCAGGACTGAAAGCCACCGATGCAGGTCAGCCC
>CAZIQV010000376.1:0-1600 GCA_964541275.1 uncultured Chitinophagaceae bacterium
ATCTGAATGGTCTCTTCACGGACGCCCCCGCAGCCGGTCAGGAATGCGAGACAGCAGGTGGCGGTCCAAAAAGTGTTGCGGTTGTAACCCATGATGGTTGTTCCCGACGGGTCTCAATCAATAGCCGTTGACGGCGGCTCCATCGGCAGCCGCCCCCAATCGCTGAAACGTCAGGATTGCCACCGAATCGCTGATGAAGCGGGCGGCACCATCGCCCATGCCAATGCAGACGCCGCCGGGATGCTCGCTTCGCGGCGGAATCACGCCCGGCCCCCAGTCATGAGAACCTCCCGGACAACAATTGCCTCCCGCGGAGGGCCAGGTCGAATTCGGCGGTGCCGCCGTGTTGAAGGCCGACTGCGATGCCGAATACCACAGCGGCAGCCCGGGGTCTTCCTCGCGTCTGAGTGTGCCGAGGCTGGCCGGGCTCATCCGGAGGCGGCTGGTTGCGGCTGCCGGTCGTTCAGCCGCAGCCGCCGCCCGCGAGAGCGGCCGCGATCGCGGTTGCCGCCCGGCGACAGGCGGCCGCCGCGGCGGGAATCGCCTCTTCGGTGAGTCGCGCGACCGGGGCCATGATCGTCACTGCGGCACGCGGCTGGTCAAGATGGTCGAGAATCGGTGCCGCGACACAGTGGATGCCCTCGATGCCCTCGGCCAGATCGACCGCGTAGCCCCGGTCACGGGAGCGGCTGAGGTCGGCTAGCAGGCTCGTCCGGTCGGCGAGGGTGTTGGGCGTGAACCGCTTCAAGCGGCGGCTGCGAAACCAGCCGGCCCGCTGCTGGTCATTCCACCAGGCGAGGATCGCCTTGCCCGGTGCCGATGAATACAGCGGTGTCCGCATGCCGACCTGACCGCAGACCTGCAGCGGCTGGGTCCCCCGCACCTGTTCAAGCACGAGCGCCTTGCCTCCCGACTCGATCACGAGTTGTGCGGTCTCGCCGGTCGCATCGCGAAGCTCGCAGAGCGGGCGGTAGGCAGCGACCGCCAGGCTCGTTTCGCCAATCTGGGGACTGGCCAACTCCAGCAGCCGGCCCGAAAGGCTGTAGACCTTGCTTTCGGCATGTTGGCGACAGTAGCCCCGGGCGAGGAGCGTCTTGAGCACCCGGAAGACCAGGTTGGGGGTGATGCCCGACAGCCGGGCCGCTGCCGCAGCCGAAAGTCCCTCGGGATGCCGGGCGATGAGTTCGAGAAGCGCCAGCACTTTGCCACAGGTTGGCGAGGGTAAATCGTCAAAGCTTCCGGGCGGCTTGGCGGCAGCCTGACGACGTCGGCTCGGAGACACGGCGGAGGCTGGCATGCTGCGGTCGCTCAGATTCTGTTCGACGGGACCTGTTCGCGGGAGAATCTCAACAGTTTGTGGTTGGGTTGCGGTGGGAACGGCCCCCCAAAGGCCCCAGCGGCGAAAGCGGCCCACCGGAGGCGATCCGGGCGAACGTCGACCGCTTTGGGTTCCTGTTTCCGGGCCCTGAAACTGTTGACTCTTGTATGAGATTGCATTCTTATTGAAAGAATGTCAACGGTCCGCCGTCAGCCATCCCGGAGTTTCCCGATGCGCAACTGCTCGCAGCCCGGCCGACTCGTTCCGCTTTCGGCCCTGCTG
>CAZIQV010000377.1:0-1599 GCA_964541275.1 uncultured Chitinophagaceae bacterium
CAAAGTTGCGGCCCTGCTGGTCATCCCGCTCGGCCTCGACGCCGTGGCCGGTGCCAATGAGCAGATCGAGGCCCGGTGCAGGATTGGTTCGTCGCGAGACCGACGGCTCCCCCAACAGATCGCGGGAGAGATCCTGGTAGTCGTCACGGCTGACGTTCGCGGCATAGGCACAGGCGGGTGTGGCGTGGGAAATCGGCACGCTGGTGACAACGCCGACGGCATAGCCACGCTGCTGGAGGGTGATGGCCAGCGGCTCCACCGGTTGCCCCGATGGAGTGATGTTGATCGCCTTGTTGTAGGTCTTCACCCCGCTGCACAGGGCCGTGGCCGAGGAGGCTGAGTCGACGACCGCATGCGGGCAGTCACGGTCTTTGCCAATCAGGTACCGGCTGTCGGCAAGCCGATCCCAGGGAGTGCTGCCGCCGCGGCGGACGTCATAGCCGCCGGGCGTCACGCCTCCCGGCGTGGTCACGACCTGGGCATCGACGTTGAACTCGGTGCCTTTGTTGGCCGGGCTGGTGACGCACCAGCCGAAGTCGGTCGGAGTTCCCCGATACCGCTGGAAGGCGAAGACATCGCCCCGGCCCTCGCGGTAAGGCACCCGGCCGGTGGCGGCAATCGCCGCGGTGCGGGTGGTGTGCCAGTCGAGCCCGTCAAAGACCACCAGGACGATCCGTTTCGCACCGTCCGCGGCCGCCTCCCGCTGCAGACGGTACAGGTCGGCCTGATCAAAGTAATCGGCCTCGGGGTTGAGCGTGAAAGTCGGCAGTTGCCCGTAAAGAGCCTCAAGCCGGGTGCGATCACGATAGGGGCTGTTGCTGCCCCGCAGGCTCTCGAGGCCGATGCCAAAGGAGTAGACCGGAATCAATCGGTTGGAGTGGTTGGACCAGGTCACGTACTTGCCCGGCTGATCGCCCCAATGGCCCCAGTCGGCCCGGCCGGAGATTTCGGCCTCAATCTGGAGCTGCCGGATCGGGTCATCGGCAGCCGGAGCGACGGTGGCGGCAAGCAGGAAGTTTGTCAGGGAGAAGAGGACGAAGAAGCGGTGCATGAATCAATTTTTGGGACGCGGATGGGCTGTTGCTATGAAAACCGGGCAACGCAGCGGCGGCACCTCAGCGAAAGGCGAATGATGAAACAGCCCGGAGTCGACGATTTTGCTCACCACCCCGTCTGCACGCAATCGGCGGCCATCCGGATCATCTCAGAATGTCCGTCGAGGCGGAAACCAGAACCTCGACACGAAACCCTCCGGCGAGTCCGAATGCCCGGGGAGCGATCGCATAGAAGACGATGGCCGAGGAAAGCGTGCCCCCTCAACGCCGGCCCCGACACCCTCAAAATCTGCCGGCCGGCCTGAAAATAACCGCTAGGCTAAAGGTCGATTCTCTCCTTTTTCTGCGTTGTCATCCGTGGAACAGTTATGAAATTTCTTCGGCTTCTGTGGCTCTGTGGACCTGCGGCTCTCGCCCTCACGGCCGCGGCTGCCGAGACGGACCGCCGCTACGACCTGGTGGCCCGGGCCAGTGCAATCGACCCGGCGGCTGGCGAGCATCCCGAGATCGGCTTTCGCTTCACCGACCCCAAGACCGGCAAGCC
>CAZIQV010000378.1:0-1595 GCA_964541275.1 uncultured Chitinophagaceae bacterium
TTCCCTGGCCGGGGTTGTCACTCCGCGGCAGGTTGGGAAACCGCAGGGCCGAGTGATCGTTGTTGAGCTTGAGCGTGACGATCCGCGTCGTGTCGGTCTGAAAGGCGAGGACGAGGATGTCGGTCATCAGCCGCATGTGCTCGGCAATATCCTGTGGAATGCCATCCGCCGGCCGCGGTATGTCGGGCTGATCGAGTGTCGGCCGCCAGCCCTGCAGTTCTCCCCGCCTGCCCGCGGTCTCGATCCGGGCCTCCACGTCCCGGACGCTGGCAAAATACTCGTCGAGTTTCCGCTGGTCGCTGCGACTCACCCGGCGGCGGAGATCGCCGGCGGTCTCGAGCACGGCGTCGAGCACGCTCCTGTCGCCGGCGTGCGTGTTCTCCCGAAACAGCCGGTCGAAGGCGAGGGCCGGATAGAGTTCCAGTGGGGTCGGCGTGGTGGGACTGCTCCAGGAGATGTGCGAGCTGTAGAGCATCGAGTAGTTTTTGTGGACGCTCGGGTTGCTCCGTTCACAGCCCAGGACGAGGCTCGGCACCTTCGTCCCCCGGCCGACGGTCTGAGCGAGGACTTGGTCGAAACTCGTTCCCGAACGGATCTCGCCCCCCGAGGCGAGCGGCGCTCCTGAGAGCAGGTTGCCCGTCTGTGAGGAATGGATGTTGCCTTTCCGTGCCTCGGCATGGAACAGACCTTTGACAAACAGCAGCCTCTCACGGAAGTCGGCCACCGGCTCAAGCACCCGACCGAGTTTCATCTCGCGGCCGCGTCCCTCGGCCCACCACTCTTTGGAATGAAAGCCGTTGCCGGCAAACAGCACCGCCAGTCTGACCGGCGGCTCGGCGGCGGCGGCACCGGCAACGGCCGGTTCGCCAGCGGCGGTGAGCGACTCCATCCAGGGCAGGGCCAGCGAGACCCCGAGGCCCCGCAGCACGGTCCGGCGAGCAATTTGGCGGTGCATCGACAACCTCCGGTGGCGGTATTCTCTTCAGGATTCGTCCGCAGCCGCGCTGCGGCCCCGGATCATGGTGAACTGTGGACTGGTAACAATCATTTCAACGGCGACAGAGACGCGATAGTCGCTGGCGGCGAGCCGGGTGAGCATTTCGTCGAGGAGCGGCTCGTCGGACAGCTTCACACTCCGGCCAAGGGCATAGCCGAGCAGCTTCCGGCAGAAGACCCGCACGACCTGTTCCCGGCGGGGACCGATCAGATAGGCCCGCAGGCTCTCCTGACCGTCGAGCGTCGTGCCGTCGGGCAGCGTGGCCCTGGTGTCGAGCGGTTTGCCGTCGGCGTCCGCCGACCGGTGGCGGCCGATCGCATCGAACGCCTCGAGCGCAAAGCCATAGGGATCGATCCGTCGATGGCAGCGACCGCAGGCGTCGTGCTCGGAGTGCAGGGCGATCAGCTGCCTAGCGGTCAGGCCCGCCGGCACCGTCTCGGCAAGCAGCGGCACATCCTTTGGCGGCTTCGGCAGTTTTTCACCGAGAATCGTCTCGGAGAGCCAGTTGCCCCGCAGGATCGGGCTCGTCCGCGAGGCTCCCGCCTGGGTGGAGAGTGTCGTGGCCAGGCCGAGGATGCTGCCGCGGCCATGACGGCGA
>CAZIQV010000379.1:0-1593 GCA_964541275.1 uncultured Chitinophagaceae bacterium
AGCCAGAGGGCAAATGAGCCGCTCGAAGCCAGGTGCTGAGTTTTCAGACAGAGCCCAGGCGCTTCGCCGGTGTTCGTCCCGGGAGTCAGCCCGGCAGGCTTGCCAGGATTCGCCGGGCCATCCCGGCGATGTGAGCCTTCATCGCCCGGCGGGCGGCGGTCGGATTTCCCTGGCAGATCGCCTGCTCGATGCGGCGATGCTGTCTGGCGGTCGGTGCCACCCGCTTCGCAAGCCGGTCGGTCGATACCTGCATGTGATTCCACGAGAAGACCAACGACAAAACCTGGGCAGTCTCAAAGAACTGGCGGGCGATGCGGTTGCCCGCGGCGGTGAGAATCACTGCGTGAAACTCGCGGTCAAGGCTCGACAGCCGGCGGCGGTGTCCGGCGTTCTCCAGCCAGTCGATCAGGTCTGGCCGCCCGGCGATCTCGACGACATCGTCACAGATCTGGCCCAGTCGCTCCCGCTGGGCCGCCGTCGCCAACCGGGCGGCCTGCTCGGCGGCGTGGGGCTCCATTGTCTCCCGGATTTCGTAGAGTTCCCGAAGATCCCGCGGGGAGATCTCCCTGAGGTAGACGCCCGACTGCGGCCGATGCTCGATCAAGCCCTCGGCCTCAAGCTGAAGCAGGGCTTCGCGGACCGGGCTGCGACTCAGGTTGAGTTCCTTCGCCAGCAGGCGGTGCGACAGCCGCTGACCGGGACGCACATCACCGTCGAGCAGAAAACTGCGAATTTCGGCGTAGGCATCGCCGCCGCTCACGCCTGGCGATTCGATCGGGATCATGGCGGGCGGTCGACCGTACTGGTGCAAGGAAAATGAAAAGCTTTCCCCAAAATTTATAACACACCCGACGCGTCTGCGGCACCCCGGTCGCTGTGGTGTCCGGCCGGCAGGCGGCCGATCGCCTTAGCGGGTCGGCCACGCATGCAGCCGGCCGGCCGAGTCGCCGGCCAGCACCGTTTTGCCGTCGAACGAGATCGCCACGCGGGTGGGAACGACCGTCACGCCGGCTGGGGCGTCTCCGGGAATGGCGAAGGCCTTCTCTTCTTTCCCCTTGGCAGACCAGAGCTTGATCTTGCCGTCGCGACCGCAGGTGGCGAGTTCCCCGGCGGGGCCGAAGGCCGCGTCGAGAACACCGTTGGGTACGGTGCCGTACATTCCCTCGGGCCGCTTGGGCGGGTGGGCATTCGGCTTGCTGGCCACCGGCCAGCCGTCTTTGACATCCCACCAGACAACCAGCCCGTCCTCCCCGCAAGAGGCGACGACCCCGCTGTCACTTCGCCAGGAGAGAGCCCGGATCGAGCCCTTGTGTTCGGCCAACGGCAGCACCACGCCGCCGCTTTCGGCATCCCAGAGGTGGATGTTGCCAATTCGGTCGCCGGTGGCCAGCAGTCTGCCGTCGGGGCTGTAGGCGATTGCCGTCACCCAGTCGGTGTGTTTCGTCAGGGTGTGCAGCAGTGAACCATCTTCGGTCGAGAAGACCTTGACCACCCGGCCCGAGCCTCCCAGGGCCACCCGTCGCTCACTCGGCGAAATGTCGGCGGCGATCACGGCATCGGTTTCGTCGCCCACAGTCGCCAGCCGCTTGCCAG
>CAZIQV010000380.1:0-1581 GCA_964541275.1 uncultured Chitinophagaceae bacterium
GCGGCGCTCGACGAGGCGGTCGGCATCCAGCAGTTCATCTGCGACCAGACCTACGTCGACTGCGTGCTCAACTACAACCAATAAACGCCGCAAAACACCCGCTTTGCCGACGAGACGATCCCGCTGCTCAAGGCGAAGGGGATCGGTGTGATGAATGCCGGCCCCTTCAGCGCCCGGTTGCTCACCGACGCGCCGCTCCCGGCGTGGCTGAAGGAGCCGGAGGAGGTGAAGGCGGCGGCCCGCGCGGCGGCGGAGCTGTGCCGGTCGCGGGGCAGTTCGATCGCGAAGCTGGCGCTGCAGTTTGCGATCGCCAATCCCGACATCGCGACCACCGTCGCCGGCAGTGCCAACCCGAAGAACGTGCGGGCCTGGGCGGAGTGGGCCACCGAGCCACTCGATGAAGACCTGCTCCGCGACGTGCAGGCGATCTTCGCGCCGGTGAAAAACATCGGCCATTCGGAGGGCCTACCCGAGAATAATTCCTGATGAAAATCGATTCGCACCAACACTTCTGGAACTATTCCCCGGACGACTACCCGTGGATCGGCGCCGGCATGGAGCGGCTGGCCCGCGACTATCTGCCGGCGGATCTCAAGGCAGTCGCGGCGCCGGAGGGCATCACCGGCAGCGTGGCCGTTCAGGCGCGGCAGTCGCTCGTGGAGAGCCGCTGGTTGCTCGAGCTCGCGGAGCGGCAGCCCTTCATTCGCGGGGTCGTCGGCTGGGTCGATCTGCGGAGCGACCGGGTGGCCGACGACCTGGCGGCGCTGGCCCCGCAGGAAAAATTCGTCGGCGTGCGGCATGTGCTGCAGGACGAGCCCGACCCGCGATTTTTGCTGGGCGAGGGGTTTGTCCGCGGTCTCAGGCAACTCCACCAGTTTGGGCTCACCTACGACCTGCTCCTCTATCCGCAGCAGCTGCCGGCGGCGGTCGAACTCGCCCGGCTGCTTCCTGAGCAGCCGTTTGTGCTCGACCATCTGGCGAAGCCGCAGATCAAGCCACCGACCAACTCGAGTGAATTCGACGGATGGCGGCGGGACATCGAGGCCTTGGCTTGCCACGGCAATGTCTGCTGCAAACTGTCGGGCTTGGTCACTGAGGCCGCCTGGCGGCAGTGGCAGCCGACCGAGTTCCGCCCGTTCCTCGAGGTGGCCCTCACGGCGTTCGGCCCGGAGCGGCTCATGTTTGGCAGTGACTGGCCGGTCTGCCTGCTGTCAGCCGACTATGCCGACGTCGCCGCCATCTTGAAGGATTTCATCGCCCCGCTCTCACCGGCTGAGCAGGCCCAGATCTGGGGCGGCACCGCCTCTCGTTTTTACTCGCTGCAATAAACCTTCTCTCATGCAAACCCTCCTTCTTGAAAAACCAAAACACTTCACGTTCATCGACACGCCGGAGCCACCCGCGCCGGCCGCCGGTGAGGCGGTCGTCCGCGTGCATGCCGTCGGCATCTGCGGCACCGACTATGGCGGCTACCTCGGCAAGATGCCGTTCTTCAGCTACCCGCGGATTCCCGGGCATGAACTGGGGGTCGAGGTGGTGGCCGTGGGCGCGGGTGTCGCGCACGTGAAGCCGGGCGATCGC
>CAZIQV010000381.1:0-1577 GCA_964541275.1 uncultured Chitinophagaceae bacterium
CTCGCCTGCCATCAGGGAGACCTCTGCCTCAACGGCGTCCAAACGCTGTCCGTCGGTGCCGCTGCCGCCCTGGCAACGCATCAACATGGGCTCCACTTGAACGGCCTCCGGACGATCCCGGTGCCGGTCGCAGACCTGCTCTCCCGCCACCGCGGCTGGGCGGTGAGCCTCAACGGCCTGGACGCCGAGGAACTCGCGCCAGAGGCGTACGCGCTCCTCTGCCGCAACCGACGGGTCGCCCTGAGCATCGTGTCGCCTCCACAGCCGCCCGGCTTTTGACCGGCAGATCCGACCGCCTGTTGTGCCGCTTGTGCCGGTCCTGCCGCCCCGGCAAGCGGGTGAGGTTGCCAGCGAACGTCGTGGCCGGCTGTTCCCGCCGGCAGCGCATGACATAGTTCTCGTGTGCCGGCTCAATACCCGCGGCCGGCTTCGCCCTCCAACCTCAAGACTCACCATGCGCACGCTTCTGTTCATCGCAGCCTCAACGTCGCTCAGTGTTCTCCCTGCTGTCGCCGCCGGCAGCGGTTTTGATCCCCGGATCATCGTCCTCGGTGAAGAGCGGCAGCGGCTGCAACAGCTCCCGATTGAGCGGCGGCCCAACCGACCGCTGCACTTCTACGGCAACAGCATCCGCCGGCGGAGCACCCGGTCCGTCTCCAGCCCGGCTCCCAACCGATCGACCGCGGTCCGTTCAACTGGTCAATCGTCCGGGCGGCGGGTCAGCAACTCCCGCCGCTAGCCGCGGTCGCTGCCGTCACGCTCAGCCCCCAGCCGCGATAGCTGCCTGGGCCGCGGCCGCCCCCACCAGCGAGCAGCACCAGCCAGCCGCGGTCAGCGGCGTCGGCACAATTGACAATTGTTCCAGCCGGGCGTTCGCCGTAGTCTTAAAATCTGCGTTGATCGGATTTTCAGGCCGCTGCTACGCTCGCGACAAACAGGTTCGGGAACAGGTCCGCGGGGAACCGGTTCCGCAGCCGGCTGCCGGAAGCAACAGAGGAGTCATACGATGTCCGCACGAGGCTGGCCCCGGGCCGCGATTGTTTCCAGACGTCCCTTCGCGCTCCTCAAATCTGACCGCCCAGGAACCGGCGCGTTGGGCAAGATGCTCCCTCGCCGGTGTCAGGGGTTGCCGGCTTGCGCGCTGGCGGTCCTGCTGCCGGTGCTTTTCGACGGCCGGCCGCTGCCCGCCGCCGAAACTGCAGCGGGTCGCGGCGGTGTCGCGCCGGTGGTCCAGCTCGACACCATCCTCTCGGGTGAGGGCCTGAAGCGGAGAACGGGCGAACTCCTTCGCGGCCCTGCCCGCCGCGAGGGGAGGCCGGCGTCGCTTCTGCCGCGAGCCAACAAGTTCCCCAAGGTGATCGACCCGGGCGACGAGAGCCCGCTCGACTTCGTTAGCGGCGAAACGCTGAGCATCGAGGCCTGGATCCGGCTCGATGCCGCTCCGGGCGGCGTCTTCCCCTACATCGTCGGCAAGGGACGGACGCACACCGTTGCCGGCAAGCGCAATGACGCCAATCAGAACTACGCCCTCCGGCTCAGCGGCGGCGGGACAACCAAGCTCTCCTTCCTGTGGATGG
>CAZIQV010000382.1:0-1567 GCA_964541275.1 uncultured Chitinophagaceae bacterium
CCATCTCGCCGCCGATCTTGGAGAACCGGCTCTGTCGGCCGGTGATCGTGATGAAGCCATCGGGATCGAGCCGGGCGATATCCCCGGTGCAGTACCAGCCGTCCTTGACGACTTCCGCCGTCAGGTCCGGCCGATCGAGGTAGCCCTGCATGACGTTGGGGCCGGTGATCCAGAGCAGGCCCTCTTCGCCGACGGCCAGTTCCCGGCTGCCCTCGCGGTCTGTCACCCGGGCCGAGCAGCCGAGAATCGGCTTGCCGACGGTGCCCTCGCGGGCGTCGGCAGGCCGGCCGGGAACGTGCCGTGACGGCGGCACATTCGCAGCGACGAGCGGCGAGAGTTCTGTCGCCCCGTAGGCCTCGCACGGCCGCACTCCAAATTTCTGTTCAAAGGCGTCGCTGACCTCTGTCGTGAGTTTCTCCGCCGCCCCAAAGACCACTTCGAGCGTCGAGAAATCATCGGCGTCGGTGCGGCGGGTGTAGGTCCGCAAAAACGTTGGTGTCGCCATGAGGACCGTGGCGTGAAACTCCCGAGCCAGCCGTCCGACCACCTTGGCATCGAGCGGATTGGTGTGGTAGACGACCGCCGGGTCGAGGGTCAGCGGCACCCAGAACGCCGTGGTGTAGCCGTAGGAGTGAAAGAAGGGCAGCACGCCGAGGGCGGTGTCAGCCGGGGAGACATGCAACAGATCGGCGATCGCCCGGACGTTGCTGCCGACATTCTCGACCGACAGCACGACGCCCTTGGGATCACCCGTTGAGCCCGAGGTGAAGATGATGGTCAGCGGGTCGTCGGGCCCGATCTGCTCAAGGCCGAGCCGCCGCTCGAGCAGTGGCAGCGGCAGCAGCGTCGCTTCCCAGAAGGCCTGCAGCTTCTGCCCGAGGGTCAGCCGCTGCCGCAGGGCGGCCGCATCGAGCAGCCGGCTGCCGACGTCGAGGCTAACCCGGGAAAGAAATGTCGGGCTCGAAATCACATGCTGGAGACCGGCCCGTTCGATACAGATGTCGAGAATCGGCTGCGCGGCGGTGTAGTTGAGGTTCACCGCCACCCGGCCCATCAAGGCCAGGGCAGCGTTGACAATCGCCCCGCCGGCCGTCGGCGGCAGCAGGACGCCAACCCGCTGCTCGTCGGCGGCGAGCACCCGCTCGAGCACCAGTCTCGCCGCCAGAATTCGAGTAAGGAGTTCACGGCCGGTCAGCCGGGTACCGAGCGAGTCGGCCATCTTGAGGCGGCCGCCGGCTGCCCGCAGACCGCGAAGCAGCTCGCGGTGCAGCAGCGAAGGCGGAGCGTTCACGGTGGCGTGCTCGGTCGATCCCACGGATGGCGGCCTGACGATTGAGCCTGACAGTTGCGATGCCGGGCAGCGACACCCGCCCGCGGCCGGTCGGCCGGCGTTGCCGCGGACATCGCCCCTATTAGAATCAGCGGCCCGTCTGGTGACCAGCAGCCGCCTCCCCGAAACGAGCCATGGCAAAGTACGACCCCGCTACCATCGAACCGAAATGGCAGGCCTGGTGGGACGAGCACGACACCTTCCGTTCCCCCCGGCTGCCGACGGGGGACAAGGCCT
>CAZIQV010000383.1:0-1549 GCA_964541275.1 uncultured Chitinophagaceae bacterium
CGGTGTGAAGTCTCCCTCGGAAACCGGCACGGTCAGCGTGCCGTCGGGCAGCAGCCCGAGGCCATCGGGATTGCGAAACCCGACGGCCAAGACGTCGATCGAACTGCCGTCGGGGCTGATTCGCAGCAGCCCCTGATGCGACGCGGTGAAGAAGTTGCCGGCGGCATCGCATTCGAGGCCGCACTTGAAGTTGTGGCCGCCCGACGGCTCGAAGCGATTGGTGACGCAGGCGTAGAAGTCGGCTTCACCGTCGCCATTGACGTCGTCGAGCCGGGTCAGCTGATCGCCGCAAAGCACATAGACGACGTCATCCCGCACGGTGAGGCCAAGCGGCTGACTGAGCCCCGCCGCCATTCTCCGCCACCGCACCTGCTGCAGCTCGGCGTCGAGGCCGGAGACCCGCCAGACGTCGCCCTGCATCGTGCTGAGCGCAGCGTCGCCGTTGGTGAAAAAGTCGTGTCCCCCGAAGAACATCAGCGACCCCCAGGGGTTCTCAAACGGGACCGCGATCGTGTCGACCGCATAAGGTTCACCGTGGCCCAGCGTACCGGTCGTCGCAATCACCTGCGGCCACTGGGGCGGCCCCCCAGCGACGTGGCCGGCCAGCGAGTGGCTGGCGGCCGGGGCGATCTCCCGCACGAGCCTGCCGTCCTCCACCCAGGGCGCGTCGAGGTAGCGGACGCCGCCGATCGAGTAGGCGAAGATGACGCGGTTTCCATGCCGGTAAAAACCGTGGTAGGTCCGCGGCCCTGGCGGCTGTTTTGCAGCAGCGGGCGGGCTGCTCAGCGGTCCCGCCGGGGCGGCAGGAGCGAGGAAGCCGTAGCGTTTTTTGCCGAATCTGAGAAAGCCTCCGGTCCAGACCGCCTCGATCTGGAGCGTGTCGGGATTGAAGCAGGCTGCGAGTTCGCCGGCATCGCCCAACCGCACGCTTACTGCGCGGGGAATCGTCCGCCCACCGACGGCGAGCGGCCAGCACTGCACGCTCCCCTGATCGCCCTGATTCCGCCTGTCGTCGTCCCAGGTCGACCAGGGAATGCTGCCCCAGTGTCCGTGCCCGCCGCCGTCGAGCCCCGGCCAGGCGGGCAAGAGCAGCGGCATCGGGTCGCGGCCGCGAAACTGCATCGCCTGCTTGGCGTAAGGGTTGTAAACACGATTTTTATTGACCCAGAGGCCGCGATTGGGCCAATCCTCAGGAACGAGTGGTTCCCGAGGCACATCGAAGGAACCGGCCCGGTGCGAGAGGGTTTCAAGGCCCGGCGTCCGGCCGAGTTCAAGGAGATACCGGAGGAGGTCGCGGCGGTCGTCCGCAGGCAGCAGCGTGAACACGTTGGCCGGCATCAGCGAGCCGACCTCGGTTCGCTCGGCGATCTCGGCGGCGGCAAGGGCATGGCGTTTGCCTGCAGCGTCGACGACCACCAGTTCTGCCGGCGTCTCCTGTTGGATGATTCCCTGCACCGCCCGGCCGTCATCAAGGAGAAAGGCAAAGGCCCGATATTCAGGCTTCAGCGAGCGGTTCGGCCAGTAGACCGACTCGACGATCTCCTCCGGG
>CAZIQV010000384.1:0-1544 GCA_964541275.1 uncultured Chitinophagaceae bacterium
GCTCGTGCGGAAAACCGATCCGGCAGCCGGCCAGCAGCGTCTCAAGGTCGGGCTGAAGCAGATAGAAGAGTCGCTCGGAAAGCTTGACGACATCCTGCGGCGGCTGAACCCGTGTCCGCCCCGGTTGGGGGCTGCGGGCGGGACCGCGGGCAACGGTGGCAGTGGGGGCCGAACCAGCCGCGGCCGCGAATCGATGACTCAAGACTGCTGCCGGCCGCTCGAGCAGCGGGATCGAACAGACGTCGGTTCGAAACGGGGCCAGCGGCAGCCGCAGCGTCTCAACGGCAGCCAGTGCCGGGCGGGTCGCCGGGATGAGCCGGGCGGTCGGCAAAGCCAGGCGATCGCGGTCAATCGTGGTGGAAACCGAGCCGGGCATCACGAATGTCGCTGCGCTTCCTCAAGGGCCTCGCGAATGCGGGCGAATGGCTCAGTCAGTTCGATGCCCTCGGCCAGCGCCCCGAGCTGGTCCCGCAGCAGGTCGGCTCGGCTGGCATCGTCACGATGCGGCCGGACGACCACACTGCCGAGCCGAAACCTGTCGACGGGCGGCGCGGCCGGCTCCTCATCGGTGGCACAGACCACCGCGAGCGGGCTGGCCGCGTGTGGGCGGGCGTATAACAACGAGTCGCGGTCGGTAAGGACCGCCACCGGGGCGATCGTTGACGCCTTCAGCAACGGCCCCCCGATCTGCTCGCCGTGGAGCTGCCGCCGCAGCGTCGCGCCGTAGAGGATCTCCTGCGCCCTGGTCACCCGCACTGGTGCGGTGCAATGGAATTCAAGCGGGCGACCCGCGTGATCGACCAGCAAATAGCCCCCGAACGTGCCGCTCCCCGCGGCGTCGCAAACCGTCAGAAAGCCGAACGCCTGATCTGTCGAGTCGCCCGCACCACGCACCATGAAGGTTTCTCCAAGCGATTCTCGCGGCCGTCGCCCCGCCGGCGACCCTCCACCGATCCCATCCATCGGGCAGTTTTCGGCGACACTTGAACCTGCGATCGATCGTCCGGCCAGCCGTTCCCGGCGGTTCGGGCTGTGCCGGTTGTGCCGCCCGACAAGCGGAAAAAAGCAAGCTGTCGCCGCTCCCGTTGTTCAGGGAGACACTCGGCGGTTTGGTTCAGCCCGGAGCAGCCGCTACAACACGTTTGGTGATGATTTCTCGACGCTCCCCAAACCCGATCCGCGCCATGCCCGACCTGCCGCCGCACTGCACCCAGATCGATATCACCTCAACCAACGACCCGGGCGGGCAGCCCCTCCCGGCAGCGGCGGCAGACGGCGACACGGTCGGGCTCTTGCGGGAAATGCTGGCGGTGCAACGGCGGTCGTGCGACATCCTCGGTGAGGTGCTCAAGCATGTCTCGCACCAGCAGCGGCAACGAGCCGCCGAGCTGAAGGCCTGGCGCGAGAAAAATCCGGCCGTCGCCGCCGCCTGCCGGCGGGCCGCCGAAGGTCTGTCGCAGGTGCACACCGAGTTTCTGACGGCGCTCGCCGAGGAGGCCGCCGACAATGCCGAGGACTTCACCGACAGCGACTACGCTCTCGGG
>CAZIQV010000385.1:0-1540 GCA_964541275.1 uncultured Chitinophagaceae bacterium
GCCGGCGCTGGATGAACGACGCAGCGTGGGCGAAGACGCGGGGCTCGCGGAGAAACCAGCTCTCGGAGACCACGATCGCCTCGAGCAGCCGCCGCCGTTCGGGGGTGTCAGCAGCAAGCCGGGCGGCGACGGTGCCGCTGTCGGCCGCCGCGGCATCGGGCCAGGCGGCGTCAATCGCTCTGGCGACCGCGTCGCGGCCGATCCGCCCGACGTCGAGTCCGATTGTGTCCCGCAGTTGGGTGCCGACGACATCGACCAGATCGCCGAGTTCCGTTCCAAGGACAGAGCTCGCCCGCCTGCCCGAGGACCCTGGGGTCGCTGTCATGATGTCGCCGCGGCGGTCGGCTCGCTCTCGGGACCGGCCCCCGCCGGCAGGCCTGCAAGGGCCAGCAGCGACCGGAGCTCCGCGGGCGGCAGAATCGCGTCGATGTTGAGCAGCTGAGCTTCCGCGGTCCCGCCGGTCTCGGCCAGGTCGACCAGCGGGCCAAACGGGCTGTCGCCTGCGGCCGCCGCGGAGGGGTGAGCAGCCGCCGCGGCAATGCCGATGACCCGCTCGGCCACCAACGCCAGCAGCCGCGGTTCACTCGCGGGCGGGCCGGGCAACCCGGCGGCCGCGTCTGCCGCTGCCGGCGACGAAGCCCGGGAAACCCCGGCGGCGTTGGGAGTTGCCCCGGCCGACGGGGACCCGCCCGCACTCGCGAGCCGGTCGCCGAGCCTGACGATGATTGTTCTGGTGCCGAGCTGGTCCCGGGAACGACTGCCGCCGACGAGCTGGCCGAGGTCGATCGCCGGCACGAATCTGCCGCGGTAGCGGATCAGGCCGAGGACCTCGGCAGGCTGGCGGGGGAGCGGCCGCACAGCGACCAGCGGGAGCAGTTCAACGACCTGCCGGGTATCGATCCCATAGGGCCGCTCGGCAATCGTGAGGGTGAGCAGCTGCATCAGCAGGCCTCTGGCAGGAGTCTTCCTGCTGCTATTGTGGCCTGGACGGCGACCGGTGTTCCACCCGCAATTCGCCGCGGGCCTGCATGGCGTCCCCGGGAACTGCTCGGCGGGGCCGCTCAGCCCGCCTTGGCCCGCAGCCGGCGTTTGTCGTCCTCGGCGACCCGCAGCCGCAGGGTGGCCGCAGGTGAAGGCGGTCCGCGGCGTTCCTGGACAAACCCCCTGCGGCCCTCGCTGAGAAAGGGATGCAGATGGGCGGCGAGGCCGGTGGGAAACTCGACCCGCAGAGCCTCGAGCACGTCGGCCCAGGGGAGTCCTCGGCGGTAGATCACGCGGTAGGCGGCCTTGAGGGCGGTGATTTCGTCGACCGCGTATCCAGCCCGCCTCAGCCCGACGGTATTGAGGCCGACGACGCTGCCGGTCTGGCCGTCGATGAGCATGAACGGCGGGATGTCCTGGACGACGCGGGCATGCCCCCCGACCATGGCGAACCGGCCGATCCGGCAGAACTGATGGACAGCCACCGCCCCGGAAATAAACGCCCGGTCCTCGATGGTGACATGGCCGCCGATCAACGCGTTGTTGGCGAGGATGCAGT
>CAZIQV010000386.1:0-1525 GCA_964541275.1 uncultured Chitinophagaceae bacterium
ATTTCGATGTGGCCGACAATCCGGCCGGCCAGGCGGGCCACCAGTCGGTTGGACGAGTCATGGTCGGGATGATCGACGGCTGCGTGGAATTCAGCCCGCGATGGCGGCGTCGGCAGTCCCGAGAGCAGCTGCAGAATTTCGGTCTGGTCCCCGGCGCGGGCCGGCGTCACCCGGCAGTCTTCGGACATCCAGGCCGGAGGCGTCAGGTCAACCGGCGGATGCTCGGGCAGATGATGGACAGCCTGCCGTTTTTTCCCAGAACGGCGACTGAAGACCGTGCCCGAGGGCCGGATTTCGATGGTGCTAATCGCCGCAGAGCGACTGTTGCGGCCGGCAGCCTGGGTGCTGCGTGGTTTCTTCTTCGGGGCTGCGACCGCCACGGCTTGCATATCGCTGCTGGCTCGGGAGCGACTGCCGGTTTTTTTCTTCACCGCCGGCCGACTCTTGGTGGCTGCTGACCGGCTGCCACGTCGGGGTGACGGGCGGCGAGGCTGCCGCGACTGCGAGGAAATGCGGGTCGGCTGTGTACGAAGCGATCGAGCCGGCGGCATATCGTCTCCTGTCCGTAGGAGTTACAAACCCATTCCGTTGGCCGACACGATATGCCGAAACTCAATCGATTTCCAGTAGCAGGAACTCGCGTAGTTTTTTTTCCGGGAAAAAACACCAGGGAACGTCGCGACTGGTGAGGATTTGCTGGGCGTGGAGGGCCGCATTGAGCGGCGCGACACTGTCGAGCAACTGCTGCTGGAGGTGACGAGTATGGCCGGCCAGTCTGCGGTTCGCGTCGCGAATTTCATGGCAGCGTCGCCGCGACAGCGTCGGGGTGGGACGGGTCTCAATCCAGCGTTGTTTGGCCGTGACGAGATCGCGGACGGTCTCGGACTGCTCTGCGAGCGGCTCGAGGTATCGCTCAGGGTGAAACTCGAGATCCCGGATTGTATGGCGGACTTTCGCCACTTCGGTCGCCGGCCGCCGACTGAGCAATTCGGGAAACTGCTGCTCCAGCGGCAGCCGCAGGGTGCCGGAGACGACAGCATGGCGGGGGGGATCACAGCCGGTCAGGCTGCGGACGACGTCGTCGGTGATTTCGTCATACGCCGCCCCACCAATGCCATGCACAAACACATCGGCCACCAGCAGCCGGGCGATGAGCGTGGTGACGATGGCCCGCGGCCGTAGTCTGAGGGCATGCTCCTCCATGCGGGAGAGCGCATCGACCCACTTCGACGGCGAGGTCTCAAGCGAGATCGGCAGTTCGACCCGCAGGGTCTCCATGTCAGAAAGCGCCAGCACGCCGGGCGTGGCGGTATTGGCAAAGACCCGTCGCCGCCGCAGGTCATCCTCTGACCAGATCCACCAAGGGACTTCAATCCACGGTCCTTCTGCCGAGTCGATCACTCGCTCGGCGAGGTCGGGCATCGGCCGGGCCCGACCCCGCTGCCGGTGCCGCCGGCGATAACTGGCCAGGGCGGCGTTGTAGGCATCGTGCAGTTCCCGGCTGCGGGCGAGCAGCCAGGCCATG
>CAZIQV010000387.1:0-1523 GCA_964541275.1 uncultured Chitinophagaceae bacterium
CAGGAGCCACCGCAGCCAGCTTGCAGCCGCGTCCCCCGGGCTCGCCGGCGACGCCATCGCCTTTTTTAAGGGCACATCCGCACCCCGCAGGCGGCCGCCACGAGCAGGCGGGCCCGGCCACGCCGCCGGCAACGGGTACCTCTTTCGCTGGCAGCTTGCCTGCGGCGGAGGCGTTGCATTGAATTGCCGCAAGGGGCACAGCAGCAGAACTTTCCGTCCACGGGATTCACCAGACGAGCTGGCGGTGGAAACAGCCATCCGGGGCCTGTGCGGCCGCACGACCGCCCGCGGTGGTGCCGGTTGCCGCCTCGGGCGACTGCAGACTCTCTCCAGAGCCTGCACGAGGTCGGCCGGCCCGTTGGAGTGTCGTCGGAGGGACCGCTGCCGAGAAAGGATTCCGGCGATGACGCCCACCATGCAATCGCTCCTGCGGCTGCTGCTCCCCGCCGCCCGCGGCCTCAAGCCGACCGCCGGCAGCCGGAGTGGTCGCCGAGCCCGCCGTTCGCTCGCGGCCGAGACGCTTGAGCCCCGCCTGCTGCTGGCGGTTCTCGCCGCGGGCGACGCCCCCGCGGCAGTCGCCGGCGTTACGGCAGACCTCGCCACCACCACCGCGGCCCAGCTGCTGAGCACACCGACCAGTTCGGAGGTGACCTGGGGCGCCGGCCTGACCGATCCCGGCGAGCCCTCGGCCTGGGACATCACGGGCATGCCGCTGGGCGAGTTCCACACCCGGCTGAACTTCGTGAAACGGGCGACGGTCGATCCGCTGCTGGCTCCGGGCAATCCGAACTTCTGGCATGCCCACGATTTCTTCGTAAACCCCGCCGTCGATGAGAATTCAACGCTGGAAAGTCTGCTGGCCGCCGGTGACTCGGCTGCCGCACCAACGAGCAACCTGTCGGTCTATTGGGTGCCGAGCCTCTTGAACGAGACCAGCGGCGACTACGTGACGCCGCTGGACAGTTCGATCGCCTACTACTCGGTGCAGAAGCCGCTGGAGCCTGCGAAGATCGTTGCGATGCCGGCCGGGCTGTCGATGATCGCCGGCAGTGCCATGCCGACGGCGCGGCAGCCGACCGCGGTCGTCTTCTGGAACTACATCGGCACCACGACCCAGTACGACCACATCCCGCAGGGTGACGAGTGGCGGGATCTGCCGCTGCAGGCGGTGGTGATGTTCCCGCAATTCTGGGACGGGGCGAGCCTGACCGGGAGCAACTTCAAAGACCACATGGCCTATGACCGGGGCGGCGATGGCGGCCCGAGCAGTCACCCCTATCTGCTGCCAGAGTTGCAACTGCAGATCCACTACGGCCGCATTCCCCGCGATGCCAGCCTTGTGCTCGCCTCCGATGGGATGACGGCCGACCGGCCCGGCTATGCCCCCGGCTGGAGCATGCATGCCGACTTCATCCACACGCCGTGGCCCGAGCAGGATGCCGACGGCAATCGCTACGACGGCTTTGAGCGGCGGGTCAACGACGCCCTGCGGTGGCCGACCGTCGCCGGCACCGACGGCAACG
>CAZIQV010000388.1:0-1519 GCA_964541275.1 uncultured Chitinophagaceae bacterium
CGTCTGGCGACCCGGGCCCCGCGGCTGACCAAGCGGGACGGACTGGTCGACTGGTCGCAGACCGCCGAGGAGCTTGACCGGCGGCGGCGGGCGCTCGAGCCCTGGCCGCGGCTGACGGCGCTGGTGCCGCAGGCCGGTGGCAGTCCGCGGCGGCTCGTGCTGGCCGACACCGCGGTCAGCCCGCCGCGAGCGGCCGCTCAGGCGGCCCCGCCCGGCACGGTCGTCGAGACCGACGCAGCCGGCCTGCTGATCGCCTGCGGCGGGCCGAGCCTGCTGGCGATCCGGAAGGTGGTGCCGGAGGGCCGCCGGCCGATGGCCGCCGCCGACTTTCTGCGGGGCAGCCCGCTGCGGGTCGGTAGCCAACTCGCCGGGGACACGGCGGCCGAATCGCGTTAAGATCGGTTCATGCCCGCCAGCAAACGCCTTTACATTGAAACCGTCGGCTGCCAGATGAACGTGCTCGACAGCGAGCTCGTCGTGGCGGCCCTCCGTCGACAGGGCTGGGAGATGGCCCGCTCTGCCGCCGAGGCCGATGCTGTTTTTTACAACACCTGCAGTGTCCGGCAGCATGCGGAGGACAAAATCTATTCCGCGCTCGGGCGGGTGCGGCAGCAGAAGGAAAAGCAGCCGGAGCTGATTGTCGGCGTGCTCGGCTGCATGGCCCAGAAAGATCAAGAGTTGATCCGGGCCCGGGCGCCTTGGGTCGACCTGGTTGTCGGGCCCGGGCAGCTCCATCGGGTGCCGCGGCTGATCGAGCTGGTGAGGGATGGGAGCGGGCCGCAGCTTGAGGTCAGCCTCGACCGCAAGGCGGGCAGCCGCGAGGCCGTCGCCGGGAGCTTTGAAAGCTACGACCCCGACCGCGACCCGGCGATGCGGCCGACGCCGTTTCAGGCCTTCGTGCGGACCCAGACCGGCTGCGACAAGTTCTGCGCGTTCTGCGTGGTGCCGCGGGTGCGGGGGCCGGAGCAGGCCCGGCCGCCGGCGGCGATCCTGGCCGAGGCCCGCAAGCTGGTGGCGGAGGGCTGCCGCGAGATCACGCTGATTGGCCAGACGGTGAACAGTTATCGCTGGAGCGACGGTGGCCGGACGACGCGGCTTGCCGACCTGCTGGTCAGCCTCGATGCGATTGCCGGCCTCGACCGAATCAAGTTTGTCACCAACTATCCGCGGGACATGACCGACGACCTGATCGCCGCAGTCCGCGATCTGCCGAAGGTCTGCCACTACCTGCACGTCCCGGCCCAGCACGGTTCCGACGAGGTTCTCAAGCGGATGAAGCGGGGCTACACGATCGGCGAATACCTCGAGATGCACGCCCGGCTGCACGAGGCGATTCCCCACGCGGCGGTGACCAGCGACTTCATTGTCGGCTTTTGCGGTGAAACCGACGCGGAGTTCGGGCTGACACTCGACCTCGTCAGGACGCTCAAATTCAAAAACAGCTTTATCTTCAAATACAGTCCGCGGCCCGGCACCAAGGCCTTCGACCGCCAGCCGGACGACGTGCCCGAGGCGGTCA